>JALHPG010000062.1 GCA_022842625.1 Bacteroidia bacterium
CAGCAAAGCCATTATTTAATAAAATTAGCTCGAGGTCTTTATCGCAAGTATATGTTTTCATTTTAGTATACTGCCGTAGCTCCTTTTATTTCTATTCCAAATTTAGCCATTGTTTCAGGTGGGTACACCTTTAGTTCAAAAGGTGTTGCGGTGTTTGGAGCGTAAAACTCATAAATCACTTTTTCTAATGATTCAACAGCAGTTTCGGTTTGAGAATAAAAAGTAATTGTTAATACGATGTCTTTATATTTTGCTAATGTTGCCGAATTTTTTATTGTCCCATGAATAGTATTTCCATCGGGAGAATATTCAGCATCATGAAACAAGCCTGCATTTCTTGTTTTAACTTCATCGGCTTGCATTGACGCTTCTACTGAAAGATAGGTTAAAGGTTCTTGTTGCTCATGGGCTAACAGTTCCATCTTTAATTCTTCGGGTGTTTTTGGTCTTTCTGACGGTGCTGTGTTTCCTGATCCTCCACAGTTTGTAAATAAAATTGTTGCTGAAATAAGTAAGAAAATAATTTTTTTCATAGGACTGTTTTTTGATTTATTAAATTAATTTATCTATGAGTTTCCGTAAAATACCAATCTGTTATTTGTTTATTTGTTAAGTCTGCTGAAAGTAATTTGTCCCACCTATCACAGATTTTTTTCCAAGCCTCTTTTCTTTCAGGGAAGCCCGAAAGAACTTTGTCTAAGGTTTCGTTCATTCCTGCCTTCTGCTTTTCATTCATTTCATTATCTCTTATATGACTTCTCAAATCTAAATTTTTGTCAATAGCGTCCTGCCAAAATTTATCTGTGCCTCTTCCTTCTAAAGCGTAATTTATTAATTGAATTGAAACTAAAGTGCGAGCACAAATTTCTTTCACTTCTAAACCAGTTGAATCTAAATAGGGTAATATTGCTGGCAGCCCATTTAAACTACTACTATCTCTAATTTCTTTTACGGGATGGAAATGATTAGCAAACATTAGTAGCTCTCTAGCTATTTCAGGATCTAGTTGCTCTAACCAATTTTTTATTTTATCTAAGGGGGTCATATTTTGTTTTATTTTAAATTACTTTTTCCTTTTATTTTTAGTTTTTGCCTTTTTAACTGAATCAATTTGTGTTTGGTTTGGTGCTGAATGAACAATTGCTTTAGTTTTAACTGGCTTACTTGCTGTGTCTTTTTTTATTCCTCCACCTTCGCCAGCCGTACCAGAACTGTTCGTCTGACCAGTCATTTTAACTGAATCGGTTTGTGTTGGAGTTATTGTTGTTTTAGGTTTTGTTTCATTTACAGTTACTGTCTTTGGGGTTGACTGACAGGAGCCAGTTAAAGACATAAAAATAATTGAATTAGTTATTAATAATAATTTTTTCATTTTTGATAGTATTTGAATTGTTTTTAATGACTAAGAAATATGTGCCTGCTGAAAGATTTGATTTATTAAATGAAAAATTATTTAAGCCGTGAATACCTTTTCCATTATAAAGCACTTTTATTATTTTACCTGTTATATCAACAACTTCAATATTTAACTCAGTATTGTTATCTAAAGAGAATTCAATATTAAATGTTTCAACTATTGGATTAGGATAAACTTTTATATCTGAATTTGTTTTAGATTTTTCTTTAATACCAACTTCATTATCATGAATTTCGGCAACCCATGTATTCCATTTATTTGCAGTAGTCGCATACATACCATTCATCCAAACGGAAGGGTTGCTGCTATTATGCTTTCTTGTCATACCTGTATAATCTCCCCACCTTTCTTTAGTGCTAGAGCTATAACTTGCGTAACTACTACTTGATTTCACTAATGTAGAATTAGACCAGTTCATACCATTATCACAATTTACAACACGAATCTCAGGAAAAATATTTGCACTACTTCTGCCAAAACCAATCATTACAGAATTTTCGGTTGCATTGTTCGCATAAGAAGCCACAGAAGGATAGCAATAATCAAAATTACCAACTGAGCCAAAAGTTGACGACTGATTGGTTTGTGAGGTTACATTTAATCGGTTATAATTAATACCATTCCAACCACTACCAATGTCTGAATGAAAAACAAAATGTATTGTTCCGTTTAGGTAAAAGCCGCTTAATGCTCTGCAATCTCCATTATCAAGCAAACAAGAAGATCCTTGTTGAGAAGCATCTCCCGCAGGTGAATATGCAGTAGTTGAAACGGAATAATAATTTAGCTGTTCATTCGCAGCAGTCATATCATCTGTTAAATCATAAAAATTAATATTAGATGCTCCTCCAGGATTAGTAGATACTAAATAGCAACCGGGGCCATAGTTACCTCCTTGTCCATAAGAGGTAGGAAGCAGAGTGGCTGGCGATCCTGAAATATTACTCCAATATTGATAATTAATTGACCCACCTGAATAGCCGTTAGATTTTTGAATTTGATATAAAATAGCCTGATTAAAAACACCTGCATTTGTAAATAGATTTCCAGTTATATAAAGTTCGTTATTTGAAACTGCTAATTTTGGGTAGTCAAACCAAGTACTATTATTTAGGGGGTTTCCGCTTAATTTATATTTCCACCAACCATCGTTAGGATTATTAGTCTTTGAAAAACAAATTAGAAGAAATGAATTAGCTGAATTACCCGCACACTCCTGAGCGAAAAAAATGAACCTATCCGAACCTGAATCATATACAACCACAGGGTCACAAGTGTTGCTTATGTTAACATCATTAAAAAAGGTTGGTATATCATTGTAGTAAGTATTATTACCATTTATATCATCAAATTCAATAGTTGTATTAGCAACTGTAACGATCCAACCGTTATTTGAGATGGCAATTGAATTATCCATAGGGGACATACCATTATTAATGTTGCCTAAAAAATTCGTCCCTATGACAGGCGCAACAGTCGATGCGCCCGATTCAGAACTATTTTTATTTTGAGTGTTGTTTTGTTTAAGTAAGGTCTTTTCTTTTTTAATTTGTTCAATTAAAATATCATCATTGCTTTTTGGTTTTCTCGCAACGCATTTATTGGTTAATATCGCCAACCACTTTAAATCTGTGCTTTTTGTATTTGTTTCACCAACACATTGTATGGTAAATTCTTCGGATTTTGTGGCCGAGCCAACTTTCTTTGATTCATCAATTATAGGCTTACGCTCGAAATTTTGAGCAAGGGTACTAAGACTAAATAAAGAGATAAAACAAATTTGGGATAATTGTTTTTTCATTTTATTGTTTTATGATTTTATGTGTTATGATTTGTGTCTCAGATTGAATTTTTAAAGTATAAAGGCCACTTAGTAAATGCGAGATATTAATTTGTGATTTTGGATCTTTAATTTTTTCTTCGCTAACTATCTGGCCTAAGCTGTTTAATATTTGTAGTTTGGAACCGTTACAACTTAAAATATCCACATCAATATTTAAAATATCATTCGTAGGATTTGGGTAAAATTTAAAAATACCCTCTTGTGAGTACTCGTTTAAACCCACGCCAATATTTAATCTTGCGGCCATTGGTGTATAGGTATTACCACAATTACCAAAGAAACCGCCTGCAATTAATTCACCATTATAATCCTCAAAGGTTAAAATGTAGTCGTCGAAATATCCACCAACTTGCTGCCAGAAAATACCATTCCATTTTATTACGACTTTGTCATAAGTATTAGTATTAAGGCCGTAAAGTCTAGCGGCACAAAATAATTGATTGTTGAATACCCAGAAGTAGTCAATACTTTGGAATAACATATTACCCATAGATGTGAACGTATTTCCATTAAAAGCAGCAATCCCCTTCATTGGAACATTTGCAATAGTGTCCCAAACATTTCCTATAATTAATTGGTTATTGAAACTTATTAGAGCTCTACCGCCTCCTGTCTTGAATGTATGAGATGTGCTTATGGGCTGCCATTTAACTCCATTCCATTGAGCGATGTATCTTACTGTAGAGTCATTGCCAGATTTATTGAAAGTGCCTGATGCAATTAAATTACCATTATGGGTACAAAGTCCAACAACAAGTCCGTTTAAACCCTTGCCAAGCGTGTCCCATTGGCTGCCATTATACGACGCAATATTACTTATGGGCTTTGTGCCAATTGAAGAATAATAGCCACCTGAGATTAATTTATTATTATATGTGCATAAAACTTTTGTCCCCGACCATCCTGAGTTATCAAAATCGCCACCTGCTTGTATCCAAGAAGTTCCGTCATATTTATACACCCTTGACTTATTTGTCCAAGAAGGAAAGTCGCCTCCAATATAAAGCGTATCGTCATAATCTACAATTGTTAAAGGATATGCTATTCCCAAAATATTTGGCAGGTACGTCCAATTAGAATTGTTCCATCGAAAGACTCCGTCTTTTGTCGCAGCATAGATGTCCGAGTGGTATTTTTGTAAATCATAACAATTATGGCCTAACCCTGTACCAATATTACTCCAAGTCTGTCCAACGAAAATATTTGAAAGTAAAAGTATAAATATGAAAGTCAATATTTTTCTCACGACAATACTTTTATTCCTTTATAAATTTTACTGAATAATTATTTTCACCGATAAACCTTACTGTATATATACCTGCGGATAGGTGTTTGACATTTATTTTTGCTTTTCCGTTTTCAAAATATATTTTTTCTTCTTTTACAACTTGCCCTAAACTGTTTAAGATTTGTGATTCTAGTCTAGCGCTTAGGTCAGCGTTCATAAATTCAATATTTAAAACGTCGATTGCAGGATTAGGATAAATTTTAATAAAATCCGTTGTCAAAAAATTATCGCTTATTCCAACAGAACTTAAATAGCAATTACTGGAACTTCCACCGAAGTAGGGAGAAAATGGTGTTGTTCTACCAAAACAAGTAAAACCCTCCGTATTCGGGACATAACCTGCGCTATTATGAGCGTATAAACCCCCAGTTACACAACCCATTCCTTCGTAAATACTATTGCCGTAGGTTGAATTAATTGCCCATTGTCTTCTATGATATTTTCCATCACCAAACATTGTGCTATCTCTCATTGTGATTGTAACCGTAATATTTGCATTTAGATTAAATTGGTAAATCTGCATTGTATCACCAATCATTTTATTAAAGTTATAAAGCGGTCTTTCAATAAAACCATTATCAAGAATAAAAACTTTTTTTGCAATCGTGTCCTGCCTCAAATAACCATTCTTAACATGGTATGGACTACATGGAGAAAGACTGTTTCCAGTTGCTGCTCCGAAGGTTGAATATTTATTGTAGGTTTTAGAATTAATAATAGTATCTTTTTTATATTTGATTTGGTAATTATAGCTACAGTTTGAAACGCTAGGCGAGGTCACTGACAGTTGTTTCCAAAAATAGTTGGTGTCAATTGGTATTTTTAAGTATTGCGAAAAAGTACTTAGATTAAGTAATAAAAATAATCCCGCTAACAATCTTGATATCATTCTTTAAATAATTTTATGGTTTTTTGATAAGATTTTTTTTCAATCGTCAAGTAATATAATCCTGCTGCAAGCTCAGTTAAATTAATTTCTTGATTTGATTTGAGGTTATCCATCGAAAATACAGATTGCCCAATTGAATTATAAATATTAATTTTTGCGTTTTCTAAATTTAAGTTACCAGCATCAATCAAAATTTTATTTTTTGTTGGATTAGGATAAAACCGAACATTGTCTAGTTCTATTTGATTTTTATCTAAGCTTGTGTAAGTAACAACATTTATATTTAAAGAATCGCTGGTAGAAGCTTTTATAACATAACAGCCCGGATAAACAAAATTATCATACTCAACTAATTTTGCTTTGATTTTATAAGATCCTTGAATTAAGGGAAAAATTTTTATGATTTCATCAACAGGTGTTATTGTAGAAAGAGCCGTTGAGCAACCATTAACTGTTGCTGATATAACTGAACCTGATAAACTATATCCTTTATTAGTAACGCCCCCAAGGTCATAAAGAGAACCAACAACTCGCAAATAAACAGTATCAATGGAAGTGATGAAGCTTCCATTGACAACTGTTAAAGTAATTGACTGACTTTTTGCATTAAGTAATGCAATAAATAATAAAAATATGAAAAGATATTTTTTCACTAATGCGAAATAATCTGTTTAAATGTTACTGTCTTACCATTCTCTTCTTTTAAAGATACAAAATAAATACCATTTATTAGGTTTGACGTTATAATTTCTTTTTCGTCAGAACTACCATTAATAATTATATTATCTTGATAAAGAAGCTTACCCATTACATCTACTATACGAACCTCGATTTTTTTCGGTTGGTTTCCATCGGCGCTAATTAATAATTTGTCATTTGCGGGGTTAGGATACACATAAATTTCCGAGTGTTTTTTTTGTGTTTCTTTTATACCTGCAAAAGCATCGTAGCAACGGATCGTATAAGCCCACTTTATTTGATTGGTAGAAGTTAAATCCATAGGAAACCAATGACCAGACGGTACGTATGTAGAGCCATTCCACATCATATTTTCATATATATAACCTCTTAAGTTTGCTGCCGAACTGGTATAACTATCGAGATAAGAGTCCGTATGATTTGGTATGTAGGATTCTGGTGGTGGTATTGTGGCAGTTGGAGATACTAAGCTACCCGGCAAATTACATTGAGCATCACGTTTCCAAGCATCAATTACACTATATGCGCCAATTGAATGCGAATTTGTATATGTAACTTCATACTTGTTTACTAGCCCATAACCCGGACCAAATCCGTTCCAAGCTTGTGGAAACCAAATAGACTGCAATGTGGCTACTTGCACAACTGTACAAGCACCCAAAGTTGTTGTTGTGTTAAAATGTTTTAAGTTAAATTCAGGTAAGACTATATTATTTAGAGCATTTGCAGCGTTAATTCGCCCAGCACCTGTTTGAGGATCATAACCAACAGAATACGGCGATACTGTCATATCTGTTGCGCTTTTTTCCATCATTTGCTCAATATCTTCTGGCGCAATATTGTTAGGCTTTTGCGGGTGATTGTTGATATAACTCATCATTAATGCAGCAACACCAACCGCGTGCGGATTTGCAAACGAAGTTCCAAATGCAAGATTCGTAGATGGACTTGGCGTTGAAGAATTCCAAACCATGTAATCAGTTGTTGTGTTGGTGTTCTTTGCAACTAAATTATATAAGTCGGGATGCGCTGGCGCAAGAAAATCAAGAAACTTTCCTCCCTGTGAAGCACCGTTTGAAACTGAAGTCCATCTTCCACCTGTTCCATCTACACCTCCAACACATAAATTATATTCATCTTTTAAATTAGCTACAACGTTTGTAACGCTAGTTGTAAATGCTGCGTTTTCATAATTGCCTGATGAAAACGACATTAAACATTCATTCTCAAAAACTACATTCATTTTAGCTTTTAAATCCATTAAATCAGCAAACTGTATTGTAAAGTTTGATGAAATTGACCATGAATGATTTTGAAGATGTAATCCTTGACCAATACTTGCGGTTGCGCTGGATAAAGCACCATCAATCATAGCATTCTCAATTTTATCTAGGCCTGCGGAAAAAGCACTTGCAGCACCACCATTATCATTCCCTTCAAAACATTTCATATCGTATAAACTTACACCAGGGTTGTTTACACTCGCGTCGCCACCAGCGATACCAGCAACGCCAAAATTATTGTTTCTAATTCCTGCTATTATTCCAGCGATACCGCTTCCATGACCTAATAAATCGACTTGATTTGGATTAACACTTGGCATTGGGAAATCATTAAAGTAATCATACCCATCAATTATTTTTGAAACATTATTTAAGTTGAAATCTGTATGAGTAGGGTTTATTCCTGTATCAAAAACACCCGCTTTAATGTTTGGATTCCCTACCTCGATAGACCAAGCTGGTGTTGCATTGATACTACTTAAACTAAAAGTAGATGTTGCATCTAACCCAGCAGAATTACCATTTACATAATCAACATCATTAGTAGAACATAAGTGGACGTAATAATTTAAGTTTGCAGTTTGTAGCAAACCAACTGGAGATTTTTGAAGTTTAGTTTCAACAAGAGTGTCATTAAATGAACTAGGTAATATAACTCCAAGTGTTGCATAAAGAGGGGGAAGATTTACCGTTACACCAGTTCTACTAGTTGAATGCATATTATGACTTGTGAGTTTTGGAAAAATTTTAAATGCTTTTACATCACTTAAATCTGTTCTTAAATAGTCCCCTAAAGCCGTAAAACTTGTTACGGTAAGAAATTCGCTTAAATAACCGTGAGTTATATCTTTATTGTTTATTTTGGTTGTATCAATAGCACTCGCATTAAAATTTATTATGAATTCATGTTTTTTGTAAAGAGGTGAATTGTTTTCAAAAGCTCTAGCAGTATCTCTTTCCATCTCTGTGTAATATGCGGTTTCATAAACATTAATAGTAGAGTCTTTTATTGCGATTGTATAAACACCCGTTCCGCCACCGCCACCAAATTGTATATCAGAAGGTAAGTAGTCGTAATTACCTTTTATTGAACGCTCCCAATTTTTTTTACCCGATGATTTTATTTTGCCAACTAATGCTTGTTTGTTCGCACCAATTCCTTTTTCACCTGCTATATAATATATATCTCCACTAGTATTAAGAACTATTTTTTTCACAAAAGCATCGGCAGTAGGATCTTTTGAAGTTTGTGTTTGTGCCCATTGCAATGTGCCGGAAGAGTTATATTTTAATACAACTAAATCTTTTTTGTTATTAGATTTTGTAATAAAACCACCTACAATAACATTTCCACTACCATCAATAGCAATAGTATTTCCAACGTCTTCAAGACCAAAACCATCAAATGTTTGTGTCCAAACAATTGTATTTAATGGCGATATTTTCATAGTTCTTACATCATAGTTAATGCCATTTGTTGAAGCGCGGCCTGTAACATAGGTATTGCCACTTGCGTCCTTACAAAAAGCAAAAGGTTGATCGTAACCTACACCGGAAATATTATCTCTAGTATCGGCTAAATAAGAACCGGTTGTTTCATCGAACTCAACTACTGCATAATCCCAATCAGTTAAGGAGTTTGCACTTGCGCCTGCAACAACAACTTTACCACCTATTACTTCTATTCCAACAGGAACGTCTATTAAAGAATTGTAATCATATACTGTATTCCATAACAAAGACAAAGTATTATCATAACTTAAAACAAGAAAATCAGACATAGTAGATGAACTTTCACTACTTGCACAAACAACAGGGTAGCCACTTGAATCAAAATTTATTGCTGTACCAATATCATTTAATCCATTAACATCATAACTTGTAGAATACTGGAGCGTACCACTTGAGTTATAAACCAAAACAATAACATCATGATTGGTTGTTCCGCCGTTATCAGTAGTACCAACAACATATATAAAGCCTGAACTTGCATCTTCTTTTAAGTCGATACCATAATCATTTCTTGTTCCACCAGCATTATAATTTACCTGCCATAAAATTGATCCGCCATCATCATACTTGGTTAGAAGTATGTTTTCGCCTTGGCCTGAAACCTGCGTGTGGCCGACTGTTATAAGGCCTGCCGTCGCAGAAGGGATAGATTTTGTCCATTCTAAACCAAAAGGATTTAAAATTGGGTTAAAAACCGGATTACCAGTATAATCGCGCCACTCACGGTTAATATGAACTTCCTGAGCATTTACTAAAAATGACAGGGCAACTAAGATTAAAATGCTAAATAATTTTTTCATGTTTTAAAAATTTAATAATTAATTAAGAAATAAAATCAGAACAGTTCGGTTTCTTCATAGGCTTATCGTTTTTTGATTTATATATTTTGATACAACTTCAAATTGTACAATATTGTTAAACACGGCGTCGGTATAAAGATCCTGTTCAGTATATTTTTCAAAAAACTGATAAAATGTTTCCACCTTGAACAATTTGAGATTATTTTTTATTTTATGAGGAATAGAAGTGTAATCTAATGGCAGGTGATAAAATAGGTCATTAAAATTATTATCTCCTGCTAATTTCAAAAGGCTAAATACGAACTTGGTTATTATCCAAACTTTAAATTTTTGGTAATCCCAGATTAATTTTGCGACAATTCTATTAATTGTTTTTACGTTATTTAAGGAACTAAAGTATTGTAGTGAGTTTAACTTAAAGTTATTTTTAATTTGAAAATTGATTACTGAAATTTCATCATCACTTATAGAACAATGCTTATGCTTAAGCCAATCGTATAAAAACGGTAGGTATGGATTAATATTTTGCTTTAATTCCAAAATTGCCTTTTTTTTAAGTTTCATTTTTAAATTACCCCAAAAAAAGGGGGCGCACTACTTATACTGCCTTACCTTCAAGGAACCGCGAGGCCCTCACAGCAGAACAGTAAAGCGTACGCCCTTTCGGACGATGCTTCACCATTGCTGCTGTGTTTAAAATTCGCGGTTTTAGAAGATAGCAATTAGTTATACAACGTATTATATCTTTTTATTTTTCTTAATTTTCTCTTATAGTCAATATTTAGTGCTACTAAATTATAAAATTAATTCGTAAAAAGACATTAAATAAACACAAGGCAATTTTAGGGAATGTTTAATTACTGGTCAATAGGTAATATTACCTATTTTGAAGTAGGTAATATTACCTATATAAAATTTACAAGTTTTAAGTAAGTCGTTAAAGCATAGATGAATTGGTGCATTTAGTTAACGTGGTTTATGAAATGAGTAAAAGCTATTAAAAATTTCAACTCTGATAAGTTTAGATATTTTATTTAATTTCGTTTTTAAAATCTCACTTTTTTCAAAACTAACTATGGCGTACGAAAAACCAATAACAATAAAAGAGGCAATTGAAAACATACAAAAAAAGAAATATGTTCTTCCCTCCATACAGCGTGAATTCGTATGGGAAACAAGCCAAATAGAAAAATTGTTTGATTCTTTAATGCGTGATTATCCCGTAAGTACTTTCTTATTTTGGAACGTAGAAAAAACAAAAATTAAGGAGTTTCAATTCTACGAATTTTTACAAAATTATCATCAAAGAGATGCTTTTCATAATCCAAAAGCTTCGTTGGCGACGGATGAAGACGTTATAGCTATCCTAGACGGTCAGCAAAGGTTAACATCCTTATACATTGCTCTTAAAGGAACTTATGCCGAAAAACTACCTTACTATGCGTGGGATAATAATAGAGCCTTTCCAAAAAAGAAACTATACATTAATCTTTTGAAAGAAGCTGACGATATTGAAATGCTTTATGATTTACAGTTTTTAACAGATGATGAGGCTCAAAAAAAAGAAGAGAACGTCTATTGGTTTTGTGTTGGTGAGATTTTTGAAATTAAGGAATATCCTGATGTTATGTCTTTTTTAATTAATAGTGGATTAACTGATACTTCTAAGTTTAATGCGGAACAAATAAGATTTGCCATGAATACAATGAATACCTTGTATAATGTTATTCATCAAAAGGGAACTATTAATTTCTATTTAGAAAAAAGCGATAAGCTTGATAAAGTACTACAAATATTTATTCGTATTAATAGTGGTGGAACAAAACTCAGTTATTCTGATTTATTACTTTCTGTTGCCACGGCACAATGGCAAGAAAAAGATGCTAGAGAAGAAATACACCAATTTGTAGATGAATTAAATAAACTGGGACAAGGTTTTGATTTTGATAAAGATTTTGTATTGAAATCATGTTTAGTTCTTGGAGATTTTAGTGATGTAAAATTTAAGGTAGATAATTTTACTAAAACTAATATGCTAAAAATTGAAAATCTTTGGGGTAATATAACTCAATCTTTAAGCTTGGCAGTAAAATTGGTTTCTAATTTCGGTTTTAACAGGGCAACATTAACATCAGCTAACACTCTAATACCAATTGCATACTACCTGATGAAAATTGAAGCAGATGAATCATTTATCTATCAAAAGCAGTGGGCGCAACAGAGAGAAAATATCAGGCAATGGTTAATAAGAGTTTTACTAAAACGTGTTTTTAGCGGCTCTCCCGATAATTTGTATCCTCAATTAAGAAAGTTGATTAATGACGGTAAAAATATGTTCCCTTTACATGCAATTATGGATCACTACAAAGGGACTAATAAAAGCATATCTTTTAATGAAGATGATATAAATACAATAGTTGAGATGGAATATGGAGGTAAATTTTCGTTTGCAGCACTAGCTCTCATTTATCCCGAATTAAATCTTAATCATATCTTCCACATGGATCACATACACCCTAAGAAGTTTTTTAGTGAGCCGAAAATGAAAAAAGCAGGCTTTGAAAATGCTCAAATTAAATTTTATTTATCTAATGTAAACCGTTTAGGTAATATTCAACTTCTTGAAGGGAATATTAACAAGCAAAAAAACGCAACTGAATTAAAAGAATGGTTAGCTGAAACCTACAAATCTGATAGCGCTTTAGGTTCATATAGAATGTTACATAATATACCTGAAAACATATCCTATGACTTTGATAAGTTTGAAGAATTTTATAAAGAGAGAAAAAAATTATTAGCGCAAAAATTTTCTAATATTTTAATTGATAATAGCCTTAGCGTATGAAAATAGAATGTAAAAACTGCGGTTCAGAATTTGAATTGAACTCTAAAAGTATTCCTTTACGAGATAAAGATTCGATTAATTGTGAGGTTTGCAGGAGTGAGTTGTACTCTTGGAATGAGGCTAAAATGTGGGAAGCAACCTTGCTTGAAAAGAAGGAAAATCACTTAAATAAACCAAGATAAAAATTTCAATTATGGGTCTGTATAATCAGGATCAAAAGAATATGAGTATGAAGTTGCCGGTTGGACTGCAAGAATTTCAATGCCCTTTTGGTCATGGAGCAATGATTTCAATCGCATGGAAAGAATTAGCAATAATTGATGCTTATCATTATAAATGTGAACATTGTAGCAAAGTATCAATAATTCAAATTGCTGGTAACATGGTTTCGGACTTAGAAGATATTTTTAAAAAAAACACCGACTTTTTACCTGCTATTTTGAAAAAAATGGCAGTTTCAAAGGCGGAATTTTATAAAATTGGGCGTTCGGATTTTCCAAACGCCTAATTTTTATAATACGACCCTTATTTTTTCTGAATTTGTTATTACAATCCTGTTTTTTTCAGTTCTTACTTTAATATTATCACCACAAGTAAACCCCAGATTTTGAAGCCATTTGCCACTAAGTCTTATTTCGGGAAAGATATTATAGTAACCAAACCTTCTAAAGTATTTTTTATAAATTTTTAAAGGTTTACAACCTTCTTTTTGAGTTTTAAAACTGTTAATTTCCATGTTTTCCAATATTCTAAATTTCTATATATCGTTAAAATACTGGGGACTAAAAAATAAGCTATAAAGAAGTGAACTATTGATAGATTTTAAAATTTGGTTTTTAACTCGACTATTTTTAACATATCTTTATATAAATAACTTCGACATTTTAACCCTTCGCCTGACATCACTTCTTGAAAATTAAAGTTTTTAATAAATCCGTCTAACTCTCTTTTTCAAAGGGAGAAAAAAATAGTTTTATTTTCAAGTAACCTTTATTGATACTCATTCAAATACATTTTACAAAAACGCTCAATGTATTGTTTAATATCTTTTTTGAGTTCCTCTAAATTTTCTTTTGTTTCTTTTTCAGGTAGCTTAAAATTGTAATTAAATTTTAAAGGCGTTTTAAATTCCGTTTCAATAAATACATTTGCATTTGGACTTAAACTCAAAATGTAGTCGAATGGTATGGTTTTTAGTTCAATTAAAGAACAAATAATGTTAAACTCAGGAGTAATTCCATCCTCTTTAAGAAGCTCAATTACGATAGGATCTACCGGTTTTTTGTCAATGCCAAAGCTGTAAATTTCAGCCCTGCATTTCTTGAATTTGTTCATATAAGCCTCCGTCAGAGGACTTAAGATCGAATTTGTATCGCAAACGATTAGCACTTTTTTCACCCTGCAAATGTACACAACCTTGTTAATAATCCCTTGTGTTAGCATTTCACTTTTTCATGCTTTAGCTTTACCTTTAAGATATGTCAAAGAACAAAAAACCAAAACGTTATTTATTTGAAGAAGTATTAGACTTTTTAAAACATAACGATACAAAAATATTTAACTATAAGCAGCTTGGTGCTGCTATGGAAATAAACACCGATGGAGAGCGATTGGAATTAATTCAGGTATTAGAGTCCCTTAAACAACAAGGTTTTGTTGTGGAGCCTGAAACGGGTAAATACAGAATTAAAGAAACAAAACAAATAGTTACCGGAACGATCGATTTTACTACACAAGGCACTGCCTTCGTTATTTTTAGCGAAACCGAAGATGATATTTATATTCCTCAATATAAATCAAGAGATGCATTACAAGGTGATCTTGTAAAAGTGCAATTAATACAACGCCGCAGCGGCAAACGTAAAGAGGGCGAAGTGATCGAAGTGATCAAACGTGCTAAAACAGAATTTGTTGGTACCATAAAAATAAATCCAAAGTTTGCGTTTGTAATTCCTGATAGTCATAAAATTCATGTCGACTTTTTTATTAATAGCAGAGATATTAAAGGTGCAGAGGATGGACAAAAAGTAAAGATCAAATTAAAAGAATGGCGCTCGGGCGATCAAAATCCTACCGGTGTTGTTGAAGAAGTATTTGGTTTTCCGGGAGTTCATAAAACTGAGATGAACGCTATTATGGCGGAATACGGCCTACCGGAACATTTTCCTGACCAAGTAGAAGAGGCTGCGAAAAAAATAAACACCACAGTTACTAAAGAAGAAATAGCTAAACGCAGAGATTTTAGAAACATCACAACGTTTACCATTGACCCTGTTGATGCGAAAGATTTTGACGATGCCTTGTCACTTCAAAAATTAGATAACGGTTTTTGGGAAGTTGGTGTGCATATTGCCGATGTTACACATTTTTTAACGGTAGGAAGTATTTTAGATGATGAAGCTGTAGAGCGTGCAACCAGTGTGTATTTGGTGGATAGATGTATTCCTATGTTACCCGAAGTGTTAAGTAATTTCGCTTGCTCATTACGTCCTAACGAAGATAAATATTGTTTTAGTGCTGTCTTTCAGTTAGACGAGAATGCAGATATTCAATCGCAATGGTTTGGCAAAACTGTTATTAATAGCGATAAACGTTTTGCTTACGAAGATGTGCAAACGATCATTGAAACTGAAGAAGGAGAATATAAGGATGAAATTTTATTGTTAGATCGTTTAGCTAAAAAATTACGTACCGAACGTACAAAAAGAGGTTCAATCTTTTTTGATAAAGCAGAAGTAAAATTTAATTTGGATGAAGAAGGAAATCCAATTGGCGTGTTCTTTAAAACACAAAAGGATGCGCATAAATTAATTGAAGATTTTATGTTGCTTGCAAATCGTACCGTTGCTGAGTTTTTAGCTAAAGGCGGAACAAACGACAACGATCCTAAACATCAAAATGCAAAAAAGAAAGACGATCCAAAAAATTTATGTGTTTACCGTATTCACGATGTGCCAAGTGACGAGAAGATGCAGGAGTTAAGTGGTTTTGTTGCACGTTTTGGTTACGATATGCAATTGGGTGGCCGACAAAAATCGGCACAAGCCATTAATAAATTATTAAGTGATGTAAAAAATAAAAAAGAGCAAGGCATGATAGAAATGCTTGCTGTGCGTAGTATGCCAAAAGCAATTTATACTACTAAAAATGCGGGTCACTATGGTTTAGGTTTTGAATATTACACACACTTTACCTCACCTATCCGTCGTTACCCGGATGTAATGGTACACCGTTTGTTAGAAGCAAGATTGAACGGAACAAAATATTCTACGCAAGAAGATTTAGAGTTGTTATGTAAACACAGTAGTGATATGGAGCGTACTGCGGCTGAAGCAGAGAGAGCCTCAGTAAAATACAAACAGGTTGAGTTCATGAAAGATAAAATTGGCGAAACCTTTGATGCCATTATTAGTGGTGTAACCGAGTGGGGAATTTATGCAGAGATCGTTGAGAATAAATGTGAGGGCATGATCAAAACAAGAGATCTTAAAGGAGATCAGTTCACTTTTGATTCTGATAACTACCGTTATGTTGGTCGTAATACCGGCAAAATTTATACCCTTGGCGATGCAGTTAAAATTGTAGTAGTAGATGCAGATCTTGTTAAGAAACAATTAAATTTTGCTTTCCCTGAATCTGAATCAGGTGCAGGAAGATCAAATTTCGGAGATAACAGATCTAATTTTGATGATAACCGTTCACGTTCAAGAGGAGGAAGTGGAAGTTCCAGAGGAGGCGCCAAGAGCAGTTCTCGTGGTGGCGAAAAAAGTAATTCAAGAGGCGGAGAAAAAAGTTCCTCAAGTTTTGGCGAAAAAAAGAAATCCGGTTTTGGAGACAGAAAAAGTGGCAGCAATAAAAAAAGAAGAAGATGAGAAAACAATTAGTTTTAATTTTTTTGTGTATTTCGTTTTTTGGATTTTCTCAAAGCATAAATACAGATCTGGTTTATAAAGTAAATCAGCCTTTAAAAAAAACCGATAAAGCTACTCCACTTTTAATTATGCTACATGGTTATGGTAGTGATGAAGAAGATCTGTTTGATATTGCAAAAGCCTTAGACGAACGTTTTATGGTTATTTCGCTACGGGGTCCAATAGCTTTGAAAGACGGCGGTTTTTGCTTTTATAATCTTGAGTTTTTACCCGAACAGAAGTTTAAATACGATTATGCTCAAGCTAAAGAAAGCAGAATAAAAATTTTAGCATTTATAAGTAACGCTTGCAAAACCTATAAATTAGATAGTAATAACGTGTTTGTAATGGGTTTTAGTCAGGGTGCTATAATGGGCTATGATCTGGCTTTAGCTGCTCCAAAAAAAATAAAAGGAGTTTTGGCTTTAAGCGGACGAATGATGAATGAATCTAAAAATTTAAAGACAGATTGGAACACAGCTGTAAAGACAAAATATTTTATTGCTCACGGCAATTCCGATAACGTTATAAAAATTGCTGAGGCAGATAGCGCGGTTAAGTTCTTTAAATTAAAAAAAGTAAGTGATGTTACTTTTAATAATTACGAAATGCCGCACTCTATTAATGGCAAAGAATTAAACGATATTAAACGTTGGTTAAAAAAATCCATCGATCCACCGGAGAAGGTAGTTGCAATTCCAACATCCACTGCTGCTCCAACAAAAACTTCGGAGCAGAAAAAGAAGTAAGTATAATGTCACGTCGAGCGGAGTTGAAAAAACACATTCGTCTCGACTTTGTGCGACCCAATAAACACCAGTTATGGTGTCCCGATAACTATCGGGATGTCGAACCATGTTGAATACCCTTCGACAAGCTCAGGGTGACATTTATAAGTTCGACATTTTAACTCTACGCTTGCCACACCACTCCTTCATTGCGAGGAGGAATGACGAATTCTCCGATAGCTATAGCATCTCAAACAAAGTGATCAAACAATTGTCATTTCGAAGGCTTCTCAATTGAATAAACAAAGGCTGAGAAATCTGTGCTCAATTATTTTTAATCCGTTAAATTAGATTTCTCCTATCGTCGAAATGACATACCTGTACTAACAAAAGATTCTCTTATCTTTACGCCCCGAATGATAAAGTCTTTTTTAAATAATCAACATACCAAACAAACCTTATACCTTGCCTGGCCCCTTATAATTACTCAGGTTGGACATATTGTTACCGGCATGGTAGATACTATTTTTTTAGGAAAGATCGGTCCGGCAGAGCAAGCAGCCTGTATCTTATCAAATAACTTATATGTGTTATTGTTAGTTTTTTGTATTGGTGTGAGTTATGCTACAACTCCTTTGGTTACAGATGCTCATCAAAATAATGATCTGATAAAAAAAGCCTCTTTATTTAAAAATTCAATTGTGCTTAATCTTACCGTTGCAACTTTGTGTTTTATAATTTTATTTTTATCATCGGGTGTATTAAAGCACATGCAGCAACCGGTTGAGGTGGCCGAATTGGCCATTCCGTTTTTTGATGTGTTGATCTTTTCTATAATCCCAGTTTCATTATTTTTTGTGTGCAAACAATATTGCGAAGGGATGGCTAATACACGAATGGCTTTGATCATAAGTGTTGTAGGTAATTTGATTAACATTATTTTAAACTACGTATTAATTTACGGTAAGTTCGGTTTTCCCGAATTAGGTTATTTGGGTTCGGCTTGGGCTTCTTTTATTGCCAGAGCATTTATGGGAATTTCTTTTTTCGTTTTTATTTTTAAATCACCTTTAACAAAAGAAATTAATTCGGTTTATAAACAAGTAAAAATTAATTGGGCAGAGTTAAAAGATCTTGCACGTATTGGATTAAATTCCGGCGCACAATTTACCTTTGAAGTGGCAGCCTTTGCCATAGCAGGGTTAATGGCAGGTACCTTTGGTAAAGAACAAATTGATGCGCACGGCATTGCATTAAGCATAGCCGCTTTTACCTATATGTTTGCCAGTGGTATAAGCAGTGCTGCAACTATACGTATTGGCGTTTATAAAGCACAACAAAATTGGTTAGAAATAAAAAATGCCGGGTTTACTGCACTTAAATTGGTTTTTGTTGTTATGGGATTTTTTGGTTTGGTATTTTTGCTTTTGAGCTCAGTTTTACCAATGGGTTTTAGTAATGAGGTGCGTATTATTGAACTGGCGTCTAAATTATTAGTTATTGCCGCGATGTTTCAATTGTTTGATGGTATACAGGTTACTGCCATTGGGGCTTTAAGAGGCTTAGAGGACGTTAAATTTCCAACCGTGGTGGCATTAGTAGGCTATTGGTTAATTGCCTTACCGCTGGCCTATTTTTTAGCCTTTACCTTGAAAATGGAAACGATCGGCATTTGGATCGCTTTATTGGTTGCACTTATTTTTGTTGCCATTGCCTTATTCTGGCGCTTTAATTTTTTAGTTAAGAAAAATTTAGCCTAAGTCATTTTCTGTAAAGGTGATTTACATCATCCTATTTTATGTTAAAACCCTTAGTGGATTTAAACTTCATTGATTAATTTTAATCTAATTATAAAATAGTAATATGAAAGCGTTCACAAAAATAATTTTATGGGTTGGTTTAATTACAACCGGTTCTGTTTTTGCTCAAGACAAAACAGACTCCCTTGGTTTGCCCGGAGATAACTTTGATCTGTATGGCGCCTTGGAGTTATTCAAAAAGTCAGATACACCCGAAGCTTTTGAGAAGGCAATTAACACGAATGATAATGAAATAAATAACCTCGACCTTAATGCTGACGGGAAAGTAGATTATGTGAAGGTGATTGATAATAAAGAAGGCGATGCACATACTTTGATCCTACAAGTTGCTGTTACTAAAAGCGAAACGCAGGATGTTGCCGTTATTGAAATCGAAAAAACAAAAGAGGGTAATGCACACATACAAATTGTGGGCGATGAAGAATTGTACGGTAAAGATTATATCGTTGAACCAAAAGATAAAAGCGCCATTGCGTCTGAAAAAATAAAATCGGATGTAGAGACTGATGACGTATATAAAGGCAAGGATGAAAAAAATGGCGAAAAAGATAATACAAATGTCAGTTCTAATAATAACACAAATTCAAATGTGGTTGTAAATGTTTGGCCTTGGCCGGCGGTGCAATATATGTATTCTCCGGCCTATGTAGTTTGGGTTTCGCCTTGGTATTGGGGTTATTATCCGGGTTGGTGGAATCCATGGTATCCAATTTACTGGCGCAATCATTACTGGCGCGCTTATCGTTATCATCATCATTATCACAGAGCGTATTATTATCGCTCGCCAAATGTTCATAAAGCTTATTATGGACGACGCATAAGTTCAGATGTAGTGCGAGAGAATCAACGAAGTGGTCGCTATGCCGAAAAACAAATATCCTATAAAGCGAATGTGCAACCGGGAAAAAAATATAATGCCATGCCCGCTAATCCCGAAAAGGTTAAAAATAATAGAAACGAAGGCAATC
>JALHPG010000063.1 GCA_022842625.1 Bacteroidia bacterium
CCAAAAACACTTGGTAGAGGACAAACAAAAAGAAATATTAGACAGTATTAATTATGCTGAACGTATTCAACGAAGTTTTCTGGCCTCAAAAAGTTTATTAGACGAGAATTTAAAGGAGCATTTTGTTTTTTTTAAACCAAAGGATATTGTTAGCGGCGATTTTTATTGGGCTGCCAAAATTAATTCTTCCGGCGATGAAGAGAAGTTTGTTTTAGTAACCGCAGATAGTACTGGGCATGGAGTACCCGGTGCTATTATGAGTTTATTAAATGTTACCAGTTTAGAATCGGCAATAAAAGATAAACTTTCCGAGCCGTCACAAATACTAGATCACACAAGGAAAACGATAATTGAACGCTTAAAAAAAGACGGCAGCGCTGAAGGTGGAAAAGACGGAATGGATTGTACTTGCATGATTTTTAATAAACAAAAAACGCTTCTCACCTACTCCGCCGCCAATAATCCGATCTGGATAGTTAGAAATAATATAGAGTTAATTGAATTTTCTTGCGACAAAATGCCGGTCGGAAAACATGATAAAGATTCTATTTCCTTTTCACAACATACAATAGATTTACAAAAAGGAGACGTTATATATACCTTTACTGATGGTATGCCTGATCAATTTGGCGGGCCAAAAGGAAAAAAATTCATGTATAAAAAATTAAAAGAGTTATTAATTTCAATTTCTCAACTGCCAATGAATGAACAATATCAAAAATTAAATATGTCATTTAATAATTGGAAAGGTGATTTAGAACAAGTTGATGATGTATGTATTATTGGGATTAAACTATGAAACATCCTTGCTTCAAAATAATTTTCATTTTTTTTATTAGCATTTCTTTTTTTATTGCTCAGACCAAAAAATTAGATTCCTTAAAAAGTGTGTTAAGGGTATCAAAAGAAGATACCAATAAACTGGCTATTTTAACTCATCTTATCGAATCTATCAATGAAGATGATGTTTGGGTTAAGTATAATGATCAGTTAGGCCCCCTAGCAGAAAAATTGATGAAGAGTGAAAATTCGGCAATAAGCTTAAATGCAAAAAAACATTACGCCGATTTTTTAAATAACAGAGGGTATATTAATAATAACCTTGGTGATGTTACAAGTGCCTTGGATTATTTTCATAAGAGTATAAAAATTCAGGAGGAAGTTAAGGATAAAATAGGATTAGCCTACTCGTTCAATAACGTGGGGTATATTTACAATAGCCAAGGTGATTTAATTAGAGCACTTGAATTTTACAGAAATAGTTTAAAAATTCGAGAAGCTATAGATGATAAACAAGGTGTGGCACAATCACTTAGTAATATTGGTAATTTATTTGAGCAAACCGGCGACCGATCAAAAGCTTTAAGATACTACTATAAAGGTTTACGGATTAGAGAAATGATAAATGATAAATATGGCCAAAGCTACTCACTACAAAACATTGGCAGCATTTATGAAGATAAAAACGAGCTTGCCAATGCACTTAAGTTTTTTCAACAAAGCTTAAAGTTAAGACAAGAAATTGATGACAAGCAGGGAATTGCCTATTCATTAAGTAATATAGGAAACATCTATTTTAAACAGAACCAAATGGAATTGGCATTGGAAAACGCATTAGCTTCTTTAAAAATTGCCAACGAACTTGGGTTTCCTAAAAATATTGCTGCCGCCTCAGATCTTTTGCAAGATATTTACAGGAAACAAAAAAAATTCGAAAAGGCATATGAAATGATCAAGCTTGGCTATCAAATGCAGGATAGTATTAAAAACGGTGATATTCAAAAAAAGACTTTAAAAAAACAATTTCAATACGAATTCGAAAAAAAAGAAGTAATTGCTAAAGCCGAACAAGAAAAAAAAGACCTTGAATACAGTGATCAGATCAATAGAAACAAGATCATTATTTCTTCGGTAATTATTTGTTTACTTATTGTTGTTTTGTTTTCGGTTTTTCTTTACCGTCGTATCAAGGTTATACAAAATCAAAATTTGATCATCGAAAATCAAAAGATTGAGGTGGATATGCAGCGAGAAATTGCTATTAACCGAAGTATCATAGCAGAAAAGCAAAAAGCTATTATTGAGCTTCATCAAAAAGAAATGGTGGACTCTATCACCTATGCTAAAAGGATTCAATATGCACTTTTAGCAAACGGAAATTTAATAAGGTCTATTTTTCCCGATCACTTTGTGTATTTTAAACCAAAAGATATTGTTAGCGGTGATTTTTATTGGGCCACCGAACATGACAATAAATTTTATTTGGCCGTATGCGACTGCACAGGGCATGGTGTTCCCGGTGCATTTATGAGTTTACTGAATATAAATTTTTTAAACGAAGCAGTTCTCGAAAAAAATATAACGCAACCAAATCAAATTTTTAATCACGTACGTAATAGATTAATTGAAAATGTTTCTCAAGACGGGGGGCAAGATGGTATGGATGCAATTTTATTATGTATGGATTTGTCTTCTAACACGATCACGTACTCTGCCGCAAATAATGCCCCTATATTAATTCATGATAATAAATTTATCGAACTTCCTAAAGATAAAATGCCCGTTGGAAAAGGTGAAAAAACTGTAAGTTTTACCTTATTTAATCTGGATCTTAAAAAAGGCGATGGTTTATATTTATATACGGATGGTTATGCTGATCAATTTGGAGGAACCCAGGCGAAAAAATTTAAGAATAGAAATCTGAATGAATATCTGGCACAAATTTGTCAATTAGATCATCAATCCCAATTAGAAGAACTAAACAATACCTATGAAAATTGGAAAGGTGACCTTGATCAAGTAGATGATATCTGCATTATAGGGATAAAATTTTAAAATCTTTTATTGTCCAATTAAAAATTAATAAGAAAGATCTAGGTTAGGAAAAGCTCTTTTTATATTGAACTGCAGTTATAGTTATTTAAAGCGCTAACCGTTAACGAATAAACAATTTACTGTATTTATCCTACTATTTGTCAATTTTTATCGATGAATACCCTAAAACCATCTTCTAAACACTTTTTTTAGTGGGTATTTTATTTTATAATTGTGTATACATCAGCATGTTTCAAAAAACATATAGAGCGGTTTTATTAACCATTGTTTTTCAATTGATTTTAATTTTTTCTTTTTCGCAAAACGAAATCGACAGCTTAAAATTAATTGCGAAAAGCAATGCACCTGATACCATTAAACTGGCAGCCTATAACTCCCTAATTAACCATTATTGGAAAACCGATCTGAAACAGGCCTTAATTTATTCCAAAATTAATTTGTCATATGCTATAAAAAAGAAATTAGATAAGAATATTGCCACGGCCTACAATAATCTTTCGGGTACTTATTATTTCATGGGCGATTATCAAAATGCCTTACTTTATAATTTCAAAACTCTAGCGGCAAGATTAAAAAAACAAAAAGATGGAACAACCGTAGGTTCCAAAAAAGGTGTAGCCAATACTTATAATAATATTGCGTCGCTTTATTTAAATTTAGGTAATTACAACAAATCTCTCGAATACAATTTATTAGCACTAAAAATAAAGGAAGACATTAACGACAGTCTTGGTATTGCCAGATCATTTACCAACATTGGTAATGTTTATGAGAAAATTAATAATAGACCACAGGCTCTGAAATTTCAAAAACAAGCCCTGGAATTGATGTTGAAATTACACGATGATCACGGAATTAGCGCTGCTTATAACAATATTGGCAATATTCAATTAAAAGATGGTGATTATCAAAACGCCAAATATAATTTCGAAAAGGCCATTGAGATCCGAAAAAAAATTAGTGATCAGGAAGGATTATACACAACATACAATAATTTAGGCGAGTTAAATTATGAACTCAAAAATTATGCTGAAGCGAAAAAGTATTTTGAATTAGCTTGGGAATATTTTTCCGAGAGCTCTGATCCTTATTTAAGAACAAGTATTTTAATTAATCTTGGCGAAATATATAAATTCGTTAATCAGGAAAAAAAAGCTGAAGAGTATTTAAAGATTGCAATTGGTATAGCTCAAACAAATAAAATGCCGGAGATCGAAAAAGCAGCCTATGATGCATTAGCCGGTATGTTCTACAAAGTAAAAAACTTTGAAAAAGCTTATGTAAATCTTAGAAAATACAATGATATTAATGATACTATTTATAAAATAGAGAATTCAAAAAAAGCAGCCGAATTACAGGCAATTTATGACGATGCTCATAAAACCAATCAAATTGAAGTATTTAAAAAAGAAAAAATCCAATCTGAATTAGAGAACTCTAAAAAAGAATTGGAATTGCAAAAACAACGGAACTTTAAAAACATACTTTTGTTTGGTGTTTTAGTATTGGTTGTTTTAGGCTTTTTATTATTTAACCGATATTCTATTAAAAATAAATTAAACAAACAACTCGAGTTCCAAAACCTTCAGATAGCATCCAAAAACATAGATATTACAAATAGTATTAACTATGCAAAAAGAATACAAGATGCAATTTTACCTCCTCAAAAATTAGTAGACAGGTATATTTCTCAAAATTTTATTATGTATTTACCTAAAGATATTGTTGCAGGAGATTTTTATTGGCTCGAAAGAATTAATGGTATTACATTTATTGCAGCTGCAGACTGCACCGGACATGGCGTTCCCGGCGCCATGGTTAGTGTTGTTTGCAGTAATGCCTTAAACAGAGCTGTTTTAGAGTTTGGTATCACAGAACCCGGATCGATCCTTGATAAAACCCGCGAGTTAGTTTTAGAAACCTTTAATAAAAGTGATGAAGAGGTTAAGGATGGTATGGATATTTCCTTATTGGCAATCCATGATCCAATAAATAAAAACGAACCGGTTTTAATAAAATGGGCAGGAGCAAATAATCCACTTTGGTATGTGATAGATGGGGAATTATGTGAGATCAAAGCGCACAAGCAACCTATTGGAGTAACAGATAATGCAACAAGTTTCCCAACTCATAGTATTAGTTTAAATAAAGGGGCAGCCTTGTTTTTGTTTACAGATGGTTATCCTGATCAATTTGGAGGCTCAGAATCTAAAAAATTCAAATTAAAGAATCTTAAAGAATTATTTATTGCTAACGCACATCTATCAACCCAAGAACAAAAGATCGCTTACATCTCGGCTCTTGAAAAATGGAAGGGCAATTTAGAACAGGTGGACGATGTTTGCGTAATTGGAATAAAAATATAAAAAGAGCAAACGAGTCAGTTTATCCTGAGCATTTCGACTTAGCTCAATATAAACTAAGTCGAAGGAATGTTTGCGTAATTGGAATAAAAATATAAAAAGAGCAAACGAGTCAGTTTATCCTATTTTGTTTAACAAACATTTCATTTTTCTGTTTTTTTTTGCTTATTTTTAGTTTTTAATCATGTAATTTGAAACTTGCGAGATCTATAGTTCTGTTTTTTATTTTTATTGGAGGAAATCTTTTTTCGTCTAATTTAGATTCGTTAATTAAGGTAGCAAAAGATCGAAATACTTCTGATAGCGCCAAGTTTTTTATTTATTACGATCTGGCCTGGGATTATTTATATTCTAATCCCGATTCGGCCTATATGTTCTCCAAACACGCCTTTGTGTGTGCTAAAAATTCCGGCTCCCCTACTATACAGACAAAAATTTTAAATTTAATGGGATCCTATTTTCAGGTTAAAGGGGATTATGTAAAAGCAATTGATTATTATCAAAAATCACTAAATCTTGGTGAATCAAAAAAAATTGATGAAGCTATTCTTGTAGCATTAGGAAATATCGGTGCTATCTATATTTCTCTTAATCAAGATAAAAAGGCTTTAGAATATCAGCTTCGAAGTTTAGCAATAGCCGAAAAAGTTAATAATGTAAATAAAATGGCAAGTATTTATAATAATTTAAGCTTGTTATATACTCGTTTTCGTGAAAATCAAAAAGCTCTTGAATATGGAAATAAATCTTTAGCGATCTATCAAAAAATGAATGATATTAATGGCGTCTGCTCAGCCTATGGTAACATTGGCAATGCCTATATGGCGTTAAACAAGCTGGATGATGCTTTAGCTAATTACATCAAGAATAATGAATTGTCGATATCTATTGGTAATCCCTACGAGGAATGTACATCTTCAATGGATATTGGTGAGATCTATTTTAAAAAGAAAAATTATAAAATGGCGCTCCCATATTTTTTAAAAGCCGAAAAAATTGCTTTGGAAGTTGAAGATTATCCAATTTTAAAAGCTGTATATAAAGACCTTTCGGCGTTTTATAAAGTTACAAACGAGCCAAAAAAAGCCTTAGAGGCTCATGAAAAATTAATGGCTGTAACCGAAACATTATATGAATCAAATTCAAAGGACGAACTACATAAAAAAGAAATTGAATTTGAATTTAATAAGCGTTCAGTTAGAGATAGTATAAAAAATGCCCAAGGAAACTTGCTTAAAGATGAAAAAATAAAGGCAAATAAAGCGCAAATTGAAAAAGATAGATTGTTTAAAATTGCTCTTACCGTTGGCTTTATTTTAGTATTTGTTTTCGGAATTGTTATTTTTAATCGATTCAGGATCATTCGTAAACAAAAAGATATTATTGAAATAAAAAACAAACAAACCGAAGAACAAAAAACGATCATTGAAAATAAAAATAAAGAAATTACCGATTCAATTAATTACGCCAAAAGGATACAGTATACACTTTTAGCGCATGCAGATTTTTTAGCAGCACAATTAGGCAAGGATAATTATTTTACTTTGTTTCAACCTAAAGATATTGTTTCGGGCGATTTTTATTGGGCCTGTGAGCAAGATAATAAATTCTTTTTAGCCGTTTGTGATTCTACCGGTCATGGTGTTCCGGGTGCTTTTATGAGCTTATTAAATATTGGTTTTTTAAGTGAAGCTATTAACGAAAAACTAATATTTGAGCCAAACGAAATTTTAAATTATGCCCGTGAGCGTTTAATTAATTCAATAAGCAAAGAAGAACAAAAAGACGGGTTTGACGGGGTGATCTTATGTATCGATAAAATTTCAAATAAAATCACCTACGCCTCTGCTAATAATTCACCCGTGATCGTTAGAAAGGATGAGATCATTGAATTACCAAAAGACAAAATGCCGGTTGGTAAAGGAGAAAGATTAGAACCTTTTAAATTAAATGAAATACAAATTCAAAAAGGCGATACGTTATATCTTTACACAGACGGTTACGCCGATCAGTTCGGCGGGCCAAAAGGAAAAAAATATAAATACAAACAATTAAACGAGCAGTTATTAGCTATTAGTTCGCTGCAATTGGCCGACCAGTCAAAAGCATTAATTCAAAATTTCGAAAACTGGAAAGGCAAGTTAGAGCAAGTTGACGACGTTTGTTTAATAGGTATACGCTTTTAATTAAATCGTTACACCTATCACCAAAACATCATCTGTTTGTTCTTCATCCTGTTTCCAATTCCTTAAAGAGTAATCTAAAAATGAATTTTGTTCATCACCACTCATGCCGTTTAATGAAAGTAACAACTCTTTAAAAGCCTTGCGGTTCAGCTTTTTATTCTTGTTTCCTCCAAATTGATCGGCATACCCATCCGTTGTTAGATATAATTGGTCGTTCTCTTTTAACTGAATTGTATTTAAAATAAATTGCTTTTTTTCAAAATAATAACCAAGCGGATATTTACTGCCTTTTATCTCTGTTAGTTCATTATCTCTTACTAAAAATATTGGGCGCATGGCTCCCGCAAAATTTAAAACATTGGTTTTTTTATTAATAGAGCATAATGAAATATCCATCCCATCATAACGGATTTCGTCTTGATTATTTTTGTTTAGAGACTCAAATAATAACTCATCTAATGCATATAATATTTCATCGGGCGAAGTAAGGTTTTTATTGTAAAACACTTCCTTTAAAAGAGAATTGGCAATAACAGACATCAGCGCGCCGGGTACGCCGTGCCCTGTGCAATCAATTGCTGCAATATATTTATTTTCTTCGTTCTCGTAAAAGAAATAGTAATCTCCGCTTACAATGTCTTTTGGGAGATATAGTACAAATCCATCTTTAAATTTTGTTTTTAAAAACGAATCGCTTTGCAAAATGGCCTGTTGTATGTTTTTTGCGTAACTGATAATATCAGTAATTTCTTTATTTTTTTCTCTTAAAGTTCTGTTTATTTCTAAAGTTTTTTGTTCAGCTTTTTTCTTTTCAGTGATATCAATTCCAATACCAATTACCTTGTCGTCGCTAGTAATTGCAGAACTCCATTTAAACCATTTAATGAAACCTTGTGAAGTTTTTAAAGCATGTTCAAACCCTTGTTCTATCTGATAGGAATCATGCAGCATTATTGAAAGAATTTTATCTTTAACTGCATATCCCTCACCTATTGATCTGCGAGGGGTAATCCACCAATTATCACCTAAAAGTTGTTGAGGCTCATACCCTAATATTGCTTTTGATGAATTGCTAATGTATTCCACATCACCTTTATTGTTAACGATGATTACTAATGTGTTTAACTTGTCTAATACAAGATCTGAGATTGTTTGCATTGGTTTTTAGGAAAATAAAATGGATAAAAAATGAAATTGAAATGGTCGGGGTAATTTAACTAGACCGTAATACAAATAATAATAATATGCTCGCAAATAGAATATTTGCAGGGGTTTGAAGACATATTATAAAATTGATTTTTCATTTCTTAAGGACAAAGTAACAAAATTCGAATTGTAATTGCAAATATATTGTTCAAAATTACAGTTATCTATTTCTCAAATCTTTAATTATATTTGTTTACCATTAAATTAAAAACTATGAAAAAAATTATTAATACTCCTGATGCTCCAGCACCTATTGGGCCTTATAACCAAGCTGTAATTGTTGGCGATAGTATGTTTATTAGCGGTGTAATTGCTATGGATCTGCAAAGTAAACAACTCGTTAAGGCACATATAAAAGAAGAAACAAAAATGGTTATGGATTACCTTGGAGCGATTTTAAAGGCTGCAGGATGTAATTACGACAATGTTGTAAAATCAACTATTTTTTTAAATGACATGAATAATTTTGTGCATGTAAATGAAGTATATGCTTCTTATTTTAAAACAGATTTTCCTGCTCGCGCTACCATTCAAGCGGCTCGTTTGCCTAAGGATGCTAACGTTGAAATTAGTTTAGAAGCAAAGATTTTCTAAGCATTTATCTATTATTGTAAAAAGCCGACGGTTTATTCCCGTCGGCTTTTTTGTTTATATACTGTTTTTCTCTTTTGGTCTTAAAAATTAGAAGTTTTGTTTCTTAATAAATGATAGTATTTTGTTAACTATTAGCTCAAAGCCCCAATGTTTTTATTTAGTATATTTAAATGCAAGTTGTTCTATCGCCGGGAGGTCAAACTCCCGGAGGAAAGTCCGGGCAACATAGGGCAATCCGCCACTTGAAAGGGTGGGTACAAAAATCGAAATGTTTTTGTAACAGAAAGTGCCACAGAAAACAAGGTAGCCTCACAACGCAAGTTGTTTGGTGATAGTGAAAATGTGAGGTAAGAGCTCACAAGCATGATTAGTGATAATTGTGTTGGGTAAACCTCGGGTGTTGAAAGGCCAAATAGGTTGCGGTAGTTAAGGTGGCTCGTCTTATCCTGAGAAATCAGGAGCCGCAATGGGTAGGTCGCAAAGATAAATGATAGAATATACCCTTCCCTTTAAAAGGAAGGATGAAACAGAACCCGGCTTACAAACTTGCAAATTGTAAAGAATGAAACTAATGAAAGTAGCATGATTAAAAAATTACTGATTTTTATTTCTATCATCGTTTCTACTTTTGGAAAAGCTCAATGTCCATTAGTTTATGACTATTTGGGTAACTTATCTCCTAAACCATATTTTATTAGTTGTACCGGTTTATCGTATAATCTCAATTTTCAATCAAATAGCAGTTGGGGCGCTTATACGATCAATTATGGTGATGGTAGTCCTGTTGTTGCAGGAGGCTCATATGCTGCCAATACAATACTTACTCATAATTATGCCGTAACTGTAGATACCTTTGTAATTACACTAATTATTCCTTCACTCAATTGTACCTTAACTGGTGTTGTTGTAATGGAAAAACCGGTTAATGCATCCATTCAGATCCCTATTGGCGGCGTAACTCAGGCATGTGCGCCAAAAACATTGTCGTTCACAAATTCCAGTACGGATGTTAGTCCTACTACTAATTTTATATGGAATTTTGGTGATGGTTCGCCAAATGTTGCTTTTACTTATACTAATGGCGGACAAACCATAACACATACCTATCTCAAAAACACGGTCAATTGTCAAACTCAAATTACGCTGCAAGCGCTCAATTACTGTAGTTTCGGAAATCCAACAATAGCCAATTTTAATCCAATTCAAATTTACGATGTGGATAATGCTGCAATTACACCGGATAAACTAATCCGATGTTGGCCCGATAATGTTTTTACATTTACAAATACAACACAGCGTAATTGTTTGGCGCAGGGTAATACTTTTCAACGCCAAGAATGGTGGAACTTTGGAATGTACTGGCCACCAATAAATCATGACTCTATTATTGATTGGAAACCCTGGCCCCCTACTACTCCAATAACAATTGCTTACCCTGCCGTTGGAACCTATTCTGTTATGTTACGTGATAGTAATTTATGTGGTGTTGATACTGCTATTATAAATGTTCAAATAGTAAATCCTCCAACAGCGAGTTTAGTGGCACCTCCCGGACCCCTTTGTCAGAATGCACCCATTACTTTTACAAATGCTAGTCCGCCAGGCTTTACTTATTTATGGGATTTTGGAACCGGAGGCGGTTTTGTAAATCTTGGTAACGGACCAAAAACAAACATTTATACCACTCCCGGTTCTTATACGGTTCAATTAGCGGCCTTTATTCCCGGGGCAGGCGCAGCTTGTACAAGTACAGTCCAAGTCGTCGTCGTTATACTTCCTTCGCCTACAGCAAATTTCATTAACACGCCTACTGTTGGTTGTAACGTTCTTAATAATGTCGTCTTTAATGAATCCTCGATTGGCGCTGTTTCTTGGAACTGGAATTTCGGTAATGGCAATACGAGTAGCTTACAAATACCGCCTAATCAGAATTACACAGTAACAGGTAATTATACAGTATCTTTAGCAGTTACCGGAGCTAACGGCTGCGTAAACACTAAAACTGCCTCTATTATTGTTCATCCAAATCCTATAGCCAATTTCACGCCATCATCTACTTGTGTAGGATCAGTAACAAATTTTTCAAATACATCTACTGTAACCGGCACTAATGCAATAAACAGTTTTACCTGGAATTTTGGTGACAATTCTGCGAATTCAACTATTCAAAATCCACCACACACCTACACAGCACCTGCAACTTATTCGGTTAAACTAATAGTTGCTACCGCCTTTTGTAAAGATTCAACAATAAACACCATTATTGCAAACGTAAAACCAACAGCAAATTTTGTTTTTACACCAACGGTTGGTTGTCCTCCTTTTCCTGTTACTTTTAGTAACACCACTTTAAATGGAATAAATTATTTATGGAATTTTGGGGTTACACCAAGTGTTACATCTGTTGCCGTAAATCCTTCTTTTACATTTAGTAACACAACTCAGTTAACACAAAATTATACGGTGAGTTTGGTCGCAATAACCGGTTCAGGATGTTCAGATACTGCTAAAAAAATTGTTTCTATTTTGCCCCGACCCGTTTCATCATTTACAGGTAATTTAAATCCGGGATGCTCTCCTCTACCCGTTACATTTACAAATAATTCAATAGGTGCTTCTACTTATTCCTGGTCGTATGGCGATAACACAGGTTCTACCGGTTTTAGCCCAAGTCACACTTACAGTAACACCTCGTTTTTACTGGTTACTAATACAATTACATTAGTTGTAACCAATAGCGTTGGTTGTTCTGATACATCTGTAAAAACCATCCAGATCTTCCCGCAAACATTTAGTTCATTTACAATGATACCGGCTAGTGGATGTACGCCATTATTAGTTTCATTTCCTTCTGTTCCCGGCGTAATTTCGTATACATGGAGTTACGGTGATGGCTCGGCATCTGTTATTACAAGCACTGCTCCAACTACTCATGTGTTTACGAACACAACCACCGCAACAAAAACATTTACAGTTCGTTTAATTGCGAGTAATGCTTTTGGCTGCGTTGATTCGAGTTTTGGAAATCCTGTAGTTTTTCCTAAACCTGTTCCAAATTTTAGCGGAACACCCAATGCCGGTTGCTCTCCTTTGGTTGTGTCTTTTTCTAATACTAGTACAGGCAATAACAGCAGTGCATGGTTATTTGGTAATGGCCAAGCTGCTATAAATACAAATCCTGTTGTCTCCTTTACTAACGCTCCGGGTTCAGGGCCTGTAACCTATAGTGTAAAATTAGTAGTTGGTACAGTTAATAATTGTTATGATTCAATTATTAAACCTATTAGTCTATTTGCAAGGCCATTATCAGCCATGTTAGTTGATACCCCTGCCTGTTCACCGGCCAAATTAAATTTTACTAATACATCACAAGGCGCCACAAATTATTTTTGGGATTTTGGTAATAGCATCACTTCAACTTTGACCAGCCCTTCTCAAGTATACACTAATCTATTTCCTACTAATCAAAATTTTGTAGTAAGTTTAATTTCTACCAATAGCAATGGTTGCAAGGATACTTTAAAAGTTCCCTTAGTTGTTCATCCAAACCCGGTTTTCTTCATTTCGGCTTTACCGGATAGCGGCTGCACCTCTTTAAAAGTATTTTTTCCTCCAATTGTTGGTGTACAGCAATATCAATGGACTTATGGCGATGGTAATACGGCCTCAACAGGAAGTGTTAGTAATACTTTTGTAAATGTTTCGTCAATTACAAAAACCTTTACTGTTCAATTAATTGCAAAAGATTTTTATGGATGTCCAGATACCTCCACAAGGGTCATTAAAGTTTTCCCTAAACCATCTGCTTTTTTTAAAGCTGATCCACTAACTGTTTTTATACCAAATCAGGCCACGCAATGTTATAATTTGTCTACAGGTGCAGTTTCGTATAATTGGAATTTTGGTGATGGTGGAACTTCAACTATTACAGAGCCATCTCATACATACGTAAATCCGGGTGAATATCAAATTACCTTAATTGCTACAAATAGCCATGGTTGTAAAGACACCTTTGATCTCTCTTCAAAAATTATTGCCTTAGAAGAAACGTTTGTTCAAGTACCTAACGCTTTTACACCAAACATTGGTGGTTCACCGGGGAGCTTTTATGACCCTTTAGATAAAAGCAACGATATTTTTCATCCAAATATTAGAGGTGCTAATAAATATTTGTTAAGCATTTATTCTCGTTGGGGTGAATTATTATTTGAAACAAAAAATCCGGCCGAGGGTTGGGATGGTTATTATAAAGGAAAAATGTGTACACAGGATGTGTATATCTGGAAAATTTCGGCAACGTTTATTGATGGAAAAACATTTAACAAAACGGGTGACGTGTTATTGCTAAAATAAATTTATGTTTAAAAAGAATACTATTTTATTTTGTTTGATACTTTTTGCAGGTATGGTATTTGGGCAAAATAAAGAAACCAAAAAGCAAATAAAGGAATTATTAAAAGAAGCACAATTAAATTTTGATAGCGATGATCATTTAGGATCTTGGCGCCTGTACAAACAAGTTTTAATACTTGATCCTAAAAACGAAAAAGCCGGTGTTAACGGCGCGATCTCTTTCTTTAAATTAAATTATGTAATTGATAGTGCACAAATTTTAATTCCTAGTTTAACTACTTCGGGTTTAATAGACGCTAAGTATTATTTAGCAAAAATAAAACATCAACAAAGAAATTTTGATGAGGCCATTCAATTATTATCCGATTACAATAAAGATGTTTCAAAAAAACATTTACACAGTCTTGAAGAAACAAATTATTTAATTGACGTTTGTAAGTCTGCAAAGCTATTCATGAATAAACCCCATCGCTCTATAATTAAAAATATGGGGCCTGAGATCAACTCGGCTTATTCTGATTATGTTCCGGTAGTTGTACCTGATGAGAATACACTTTATTTTACTTCAAGAAGAGAGGGAAGTTCTAATAATAAAAAAGATGTTTACGGTAATAATTTTGAAGACGTTTATGTTTCGGTAAAAGAAAAAGGAAAATGGAAAAAAGCTGAGAATGTAGGACCTCCGATCAATTCAGAAACTAATGATGCCTGTGTTGCAACTAGTCCGGATGGACAAAGAATGATCGTTTTTAGAACAGCAGCAGACCTTATAACCGGCGATCTGTACATTACAAAATTAGGAGTTGATAACAAGTGGGAACCATTACAAAAAATGGGTAAAGAAATAAATTCACAATTTATTGAAACCAGTGCTTGTTTTAGTAACGATACTAATGAAATATATTTTACCAGTAATCGCCCCGGAGGTTATGGCGGTAAAGATATTTATAGGGTAAGAAAAGCACCAAACGGAAGATGGGCAATGCCTTTTAATTTAGGATCAAATATTAATACAGCCTACGATGAAGACAGCCCTTATCTTCACCCAGATAATGTTACCTTATATTACAGCAGTAAAGGTCACAATACCATGGGTGAATACGACGTTTTTAAAAGTGTGCTTGATCCTGAAACAAACGTGTTTACTAAAGCAGAAAACTTAGGTTATCCTATTAATAATGTAGGAAATGATATCTTTTTTGTTTTAAGTGTAGATGGTCAACGAGCTTATTACTCTTCATTAAAAGAGGAAACTTTTGGAAGTAATGATATATATACAATTGACACGCGCTTTGGAGACAATGACCTAAAAGTTAAGCACGGCATGGCTTATAAAGATGGTGTACCTTCAAAGGTGAAAATAACCTTATTAGATAATGAAGGAAAAGCCATTAACGGCACTTACAATTCAAATCCAAAAACAGGTAAATTTATTTTGGTGATGAATCCCTTAAAATCTTATAAAGCCATTGTTGAATATGAAGGTTATACAACATTGGTGGTTGACATCGACCCGCTGGCATTCGAAAAAACTCATGCAGACCTTGAATTTAAAATTATAAAAAAATAATGTTTAAAAAGTTTATTTACATACTTATAATTTTTAGTTCAAGTTTTGGTCTTTTTGCCCAAGACCCCCAGTTCACTCAATTTTACGCAGCCCCTTTGTATTTAAATCCGGCATTTACAGGTTTAACCTATGAGCATCGATTTACTGCTAATTATCGTAACCAATGGCCGGGAATTAAAACAGCCTATACAACCTATATGGCGACATATGATTACAACGTAAGTAATATGAACAGTGGTATTGGTGGATTTATTTTGCAAGACAGGGCCGGCACGTCCAATTTAGTGACAACAATGGGAGGTTTAAATTATGCATATCGTGTCAAAGTTGGGAAGTATTCTGAATGCCGCGGTGGCGTTTCTTTAGTAATGAATCAGAAGAAAATTGATAATACAAAACTGATATTTAACGACCAGTTTATTACCGGATCTTCTATTTCGCAAGACGCTTTAGCTGTAGATAAAGTAAGCTATTTTGATATGGGATTAGGTGCTTTATTTAATTCAACCAATTATTGGATAGGCTTTTCGGGAAGGCACCTTAATCAACCCAATGCAAGTATGGTTGGTAATATAGAGCCTTTACCAATTTCAGGAAGTATACATGGTGGATACCGTTATATTATAACAGCAAGAGGTTCGGGCAAAACAAAATTAGAAGAGTTTGTAAGTGCAAGTTTTAATATCCGACACGAACAAAAGTATGATCAATTAGATATTGGCGCCTATTACTTTAAATCATTTGTTAATGTTGGATTGTGGTACAGAGGTTTGCCAATAAAAAAATATAAACCCGGCTATCCTAATCGTGAGAGTTTAGCGCTTTTAGTTGGATTAGAGATTCCTGATAAAAATTTCAGGGTTGGTTATAGCTATGATGCCACTATTTCAAATTTAAAAATCAATAACACACAGGGTTCGCACGAGGTTTCTATTGTTTATGAAATTGCCTCTAAACGTAAACGTAATAAGCGCGCGCTAGTAAGTTGCCCCAAGTTCTAATAAAAAAATTATGATTGAATTAATTTCTCAAAAAGATAAAATAGCATTTAAACATTTAGTTAAAACAGAATGCCTTAAACAGATCAATCAGCGTATTGCAAATGCCAAAGCAGCTGTTGCCCAGGCTCAAGATGCCGCTAATAGCTCTGATAAAAGTACTGCCGGTGATAAATATGAAACATCGCGGGCTATGGGACAAATAGATAGCGATATGAACGCCAAACAATTGCTGGAAGCCGAACAGGAATTAAGTTTTTTAGAGAAAATAGATGTTGGTACATTAACCGACTCCATTAAAATTGGTTCTATTTTTGAAATGTCGGATATTTTATTTTTTGTGGCTATTGGTTTAGGTCCAATTAAAATTGATGACAAACGTGTAATGGTTGTTTCATCAAAATCGCCTTTTTACGAAAATATAAAAACCATGAAAGCCGGCAATGTATTTGAATTCATGGATAAAATGGATCAGATAAAAATGGTGTTTTAATTTAGGGGATGGAACACAGATGACGCTGATCTAACTGATTTACGCTGATATTTAATCTTTGTGAAATTAGATCAATTCTTTAAAAGTATACTTCTCATTATAACTCACTTCAAATTTTTTCAGGAAATCAAGATACTCTTCATTAAACGATGTCTTTTTATGATGTTCTTCTTGATTTTCGATATAAGCAATCACATCTTTAATTTGAGATTGACTGTATGAAAAAGCGCCATAACCTTCCTGCCATTCAAAATTTCCTTTCACTAAACGCTTTTCATTGATCCATTTTGATGAACTTCCTTTAATATCCTGTAAAAGATTTGAAATTGATTGGGCCGGATTTAGACCTACTAATATATGTATGTGATCAGACATGCCATTAATACAGATCGTTTTATGATTGTTATTTTTAACAATACCAGATATGTATTTATATAATTCATCTTTCCAGTCTTTATTTATTGCGGCATCTCTATATTTTACCGAAAAAACGAATTGAAGATATATTTGAGTGTATGTATTTGCCATGGATGCTATATCGTCCCTACGGGACTTTGATTTGTGTTTTGTTTGTTTTTCTATAATATTAAATCCCTAACGGGATTTTTATTATTCAAAATTAATAGGTTTTATAGTATTTTGTGGCTACGATTTGTAGCATATGAAATTCCTATTGATCCGTGTTTTTATTTATGAGTCCCGTTAGGGACAAAATATCTATAGAAACGATAAAATAGAAACAATTAGTCCCGTAGGGACGAAATAATAATTGTAGAACGTTTAATTTATTGAAATATTAATTTTTTTGATGTTATACCGTCCCTACGGGACTATGTTTTATATGTCTTCTTTTTCTAGAATATTTAATCCCTAACGGGATTAAGTAAATACCATAAAAGTAAATTCAAAAATACTTTGTTTTATATAATATTCAAGCTACATTTTATGGTAAATAGAAATTTAATAAAAGGTTTAATTTTATTTAGATGTCCCGTAGGGACAAAATATTTATAGCTACAATTAATTAATAGAAATAATTCCCGGAGGGACGAAATATTATTTGAAAGGAAATAGCATTATACGAAGTAAATTATCAGGGATATTATATCGTCCTTACAGGACTTTGGGTTGTATATTTTCTTTATTCTAGAATATTAAATCCCTAACGGGATTTTAGTACTACGAAAATACACGAATGATAAACAATTCGAAAGTTTGGATTTTTGTTTTTGAATCACAAAGTTTATTGAATGTCCTGTTAGGGACAAAATATCTATAGAAACGATAAAATAAAAACAATTAGTCCTGTTGGGACGAGATAAGTTAACATAATCTATTCGCTCCGAATAGCAAGCTTCCTAAATATTGAGTCAGTTTTTAATGGTATGTTACATTTTTGCAAAGTATCAATACGAGTTAAATTATCATTTACATTAATATATTTTAGTTCATTATTTATTGGTATCACAACAATTCCTGAAAGTTGTCCATAAAAAAAAGCACCAACGTTTATATGAACAAGTTTAATATTTATTGTATCTAATTTTGTGCTTTGACTAAAATCGTCAATCTTAAGATGCATTGCAGAGTGGTATGAATAAATTTCAATACTATCATCTTTTACACAAAACCCTATTGAATCTGGGCTCGAAGTCCATTTCCAATTCCAGTAAAAAATAAAGATCAAGCCCATAACCAATAGAACCAAGAGAGTTTCCTGTGTTTGTGATAAATTACTCCTTGAGAAGATTTTTTTCATCTCACTATATTTTCTTCAACACCTCAATTGTCTTTTCCAACATCGCATCATCAAAATCTAAATGCGTTACCATACGAATGGTATGTTTTCCAAACGCTGCTATCTTAATATTATTTTCCAGTAATTTTTTCTCAAATGCTTCACCTGTAATTTTTTCTGACTTTAAATTAAATATTACAATGTTTGTATAAACCGGTAAAACAGAATCAACGTAAGCTAACTTTAGTAATTCTTGCTCCAGTTTTTTAGCACGTGCATGATCTTCTTTTAATCGGGTAACATTATTCGTTAAGGCATACAATCCAGCTGCCGCCAATATTCCTGCCTGGCGCATGCCGCCACCAAATACTTTACGAACCCGTCGTGCTTTTTTAATGAATTCTTTTTCACCCAATAATACTGAACCTACCGGAGCTCCCAATCCTTTTGATAAACAAATAGAAATTGAATCGAAACACTCCCCAATTTGTTTTGGTGTTTCTTTTGATTCTACTAAAGCATTAAATATACGAGCACCGTCTAAATGTAATTTTAAATTGTGCTTTTTGCACAATGCTTGTATCGGTTTAATTTGATCGATTGTATAATAGCTCCCCCCTGCCCTATTCACAGTGTTTTCAAGAGACACTAAACTTGTTTTGGTTAACCAGTCAAAATCACCGTTAATTGCGGACTCAACCATTTCTGCAGATAACCTGCCTTCATTACCTAACAATAATTTTGCTTGTATGCCTGAGTTAAAAGATATTCCTCCACCTTCATAATTATATATGTGTGAGTTAACATCACAAATAACTTCATCGCCGGGTTGTGTATGAACTTTAATGGCAATTTGGTTGGTCATAGTACCACTCGGACAAAACAAGCCCGCCTCTTTACCAAATAAATTAGCCGAAAAATTTTCTAATTCAATAATTGTAGGGTCTTCTTTAAAAACATCATCACCAACTTCAGCATTAAACATGGCTTCCATCATGGCTTTTGACGGTTTTGTAACAGTATCGCTTCTTAGATCAATTATTTGCATAGTATAATGTTTTATAGTTCTAAATAATTTTCAATTTCTATTGTGTTTAATTTTTGTTTGTGAACTGATATAAAGTTGTCAATATTGTCAAACCAATCAATTACTTCTTCTCTTTTTATATTTGTAGGCATGCATGAAATATGAGATTTATAAGAACTCCAGGCATAATCTTGTGCATCTTCACAAATTTGATGATGAACAGGATTTGTATTTATGTATAACACTAACTTTTTAAAATAAGAGTCATTATCAATCAATTTCCTTTTAAATGTTCTTTGGAAAAGACTACTATTTCTGTTGTACTTCTTATTTATGGCTTTTGTATATGCATTAAATAAGTTAGAAAAATATTGATGTGGTGCTTTTATTGGACTTGTCAATACTTCA
>JALHPG010000064.1 GCA_022842625.1 Bacteroidia bacterium
TTAAGTGCCGAGGATGCAAAAGGATTTGGAATGGTTTATAAAGTATATGAAGATGCTGAACTAGTTGAAAAAACATTGGAGTTTGCTACAAACATTGCTGCTATGCCAACTCAGGCCATTGGTTTCACAAAACGATTATTAAATGCAAGTGCAACTAATAACATGGAGCAACAGCTTAAATTAGAAGGTGATATACAAGTACAAGCTGCAAGCAGTTATGATTATAAAGAAGGCGTAAAAGCCTTTTTAGAAAAACGTAAGCCTGAATTTAAAGGGGAGTAAATAAACTTTACTTAAACCAACTGCTGTACATTAAATAATTATTGGCGATTCTGTCAATTTCGCCATGAATTAATTCTTCCGAAATATCTTTTACTTTTTTAGCGGGCACGCCGGCAAATATACAGCCGCTTGGCACCTTAGTACCTTCAGTTACAACAGCTCCGGCTGCGATAATAGTATTGCTTCCTATTTCGCAATTATCCATTACAATGGCTCCCATGCCTATTAACACATTATCATGCACGGTGCAACCATGCACAATTGCATTGTGTCCAATAGATACATTGTTACCTAAGTTGACTTTTGTTTTTTGGTAGGTGCAATGCAGCACTGCGCCATCTTGTATGTTTACTTTATTGCCAATGCGTATACTGTTCACATCACCACGAATAACGGCGTTAAACCAAACACTGCAATCGTTGCCCATTACAACATCACCAACAATGGTAGCATTAGGTGCTACAAAACAATTTTCTCCTAATTGTGGAGAGATCCCGTTAACCGGTAATATTAGTGCCATAATTAATTTTTTTTCTGCCACCAAGTCTCGAAGAAAAAAAGTTACACCAAAAAAAATTCTTAGTGTCTCTTAGTGTCATTATGTCTTAGTGGCTATTATTGTTACAAGCCAGGCAACATTCCGCCGGCAGCTTTTTTCATTTCTTGCTCATTCAATTTATCAGCAGCTTCAATGGCTTTATTTAAAGTTACCGTCAACTGCTCTTCTAACTCATCTTTATCGCCATGTTGCAATGCAGAGGCAATGGTTAAACTTTTAATTTTTTTATTTCCGGTAATTTCTATCACAATATCACCACCGGCACCTTCAGTTTTAATTATTGTATCATCGAGCTTTAATTTTATTTCATCGGCCTTTTGCTTCATTTCCTGAAGTTTGCCCATCATGTCTCCAAATTTTCCAAGCATGGTTTTATTTTTTTAATTCGTTAGGTATTTCACAAACTGGTATTGGCTCAACTTTATGTTTATTGGCAGTATTTCTTTTTTTATAAATACTCATTACTTCCTGCTCGCGAAGGGTTAATTCTCGCGTTTCTTTATTTTCGAGATATTCCATTGCCCACTCTAATTCAGGGTAACTTGCACCGATCTGATCTTCGTCTGTTCTTCCGTCGGCAAATAATCCGTCGGTCGGTTTTGCTTGCTGTATGCCGCTTACCACGCCTAATTCTTTTGCCAATTCATACACTTGCGTTTTATAAAGATCTGCTATTGGGCTAACGTCCACACCTCCATCGCCATACTTGGTAAAAAATCCAATTCCAAAATCCTCTACTTTATTTCCTGTACCGGCAACTAACAATTTATGATGCCCTGCAAAGGCATATAGGGTAGTCATTCGCAACCGTGCACGTGTGTTAGCCATGGTTAAAAAATCCTGAATATCGGCAGGAAAAGCTTTTTCAAGACTTTCCAACGAAGCTGACAAGTCAACCGTTGCAGTTTCTACATTTTTAAAATTGGCAGTTAACCACTTTATGTGTTCTGAGCTAAGGTCGAATTCTTTTTTAAATTGACGAATAGGTAAATTAAGGGCAATTACCTTTTTGCCGGTTAATGCGCAAAGTGTTGATGTCACAGCACTATCAATACCTCCGGAGATGCCAATTACAAATCCATCTGTTTTGGATGCAACAGAATATTCTTTAAGCCAATTAACAATATGATTTATTACAAGTTGAGATCTCATTTTTGATTAACCAAAATATGTTTGTAAAGTTACACTTTTGAGTAAATTATTTATCTAAAGATAATTAAATTTAGCACGTGGATCCAAGAGCAGTTCAATATCAACGAAATTCGGAAATATTAAAAAAATATTTACCCGAAGAAACTGTTATTCTAATTTCAGAATGGATCATTGAATTTGATTTTAAACTAAAGATCACAAAAGAACGAAAAACGCGCTTAGGCGACTACACCTCACCTCGCGGCGATCTAAATCATACAATAACCATAAATTACAACCTTAACAAATACGCTTTTTTAATTACGTTAGTACATGAAGTGGCGCATTTGGTTACTTTCAATGAGCATAAAAACACAGTAAATCCACATGGAACTGAATGGAAACGTAATTTTCAAAAATTAATGCAGCCATTTTTAACGCCTGATATTTTTCCTTTAGAAGTTTTTGCTGCCTTGCGTAAATATTTACAAAACCCTGCCGCATCAAGCTGCAGCGATATTCATTTACTACGTACCTTAAAACTTCATGATGAAGATACCAGCACTATTTTTTTAGAGCATTTGCCTATTCATACCGTGTTTTTATATAACGGTTCCCGCGTATTTAAAAAAGGTGAACGAATCAGAAAAAGATATAAGTGCATTGAAATAAAAAGCGGAGTTGTTTTCTTATTCAATCCAATAACTGAAGTGGAGATCTTTGATGCTCAAATTCACTCTGTCTAAAACAGACAAACCAAGAAACTCTTTTAGTACGGCTTCAGTTAATTAAGTATTTACTAACGCTCAATTAATTTAGTAGACAAAACAATATTTGCTTTATTGGTTTGTTTGCCATCCATTATATCCAATATTAAAATAGAAGCATTTTTTCCGATCTCTTCAACCGGCTGAGACACTGATATTACAGGCTTATCAATAATATTAAATAAATCGATATCATCAAAGCAGGCAATTTTAATTTTCTTTCCCTTCTCAAGGAAATGTTTTCTTTTTAAAATATTTAAAAGTGCTGTAGCTATATTATTATTTAATGCAAAAATGGCATCAAGATCGGGATGAGAAATTAATAACTCCGTTAAAGCGGTTTCAACATCTCCCTCAACCTTTTCAAAATTAATTGGTTTTAACAGTGACGAATCAAACTTAAGTTTGCTCTTAGACAAGGCATCTTTATATCCATTCACACGATCTTCTATAGTACTTATATAAGAAGGAGTGATAGAGAAACAGGCAATTTTTTTACAGCCTTGTTGAAGGAGGTGATTTGTGATCTCCAAAGCGCCGCCATAATTATCAATTACAACATAATTAGTGTTGAATAAAGGCAGTACACGATCTATGAAAACAATAGGCATATTTGCATATCTTGGTTGATCGTAAAAAGAAGAATCTTTAAACGTTGATGCTATTATCAAACCATCAACCCCTTGCTGATTGATCATCATTTCAACTAAACGTTTTTCTTTTTCCTCATTCTCATCGGTACTACAAACCATTAAATTGTAGTTTTTTTCAAAAAGAACATTTTCAATATTCTTGGCAATTTTAGAATAAAATGGATTTGCTATATCTGCAACAATTAATCCAATAAAATTACTTTTCCCTGTTCGTAATGCCTTAGCAAACTTATTTGGCGTGTAGTCCAATTTTGCTACTGCGTCTAATACAGCTGCCTGAGTTTTTTTACTTATTCCATATTGATCACCCTTACCATTTAACACCATAGAAATAAGAGTTTTTGAAAACCCTAGTTGCTTGGATAAATCCTCTAATTGCAATCTTTTCATAAGCCAAATTTTTAATAGTTAAAAAGGTAAAAAAAACGATTATTTATTCCTTTGTTTACAAATCTAAAAATAATTTAGGAAATTTAAAAGGATTTAGACGGGGCTTTGCTAGAAATAGACCATTCTACCTAAATTAAAGTTAAGAATTAATAATTAACATACGAAGTTTTTATTTGAATACTTCTAAATATACCCTTAGGTTTGTGTCCGAAATTAAAAAAAAGAGTTAAAACACAGTAATATGAAGGTTTCTAAGTTAGCAGAGAACATAATTGGATCAGAAATTATAAAACTGGCCGGAGAAGTGAATGAAAAGATAAAACAAGGAGAAAAGATCTATAACCTTACCATAGGAGATTTTAATCCAAATGAATTTCCTATTCCATCTGAGTTAAAGCAATTTATTATTGATGAATACAATGCTAACCAAACCAATTACCCTGCTGCTGATGGAATGCTGGAATTACGCACTGCGGTAAGTAATTTATTAAAACAACGTGGCGGCTTAGATTATAAAGCAGACGAAATTTTAATTGCCGGTGGCGCAAGACCTGTTATTTATAGCATTTTTAAGGCATTAGTAGATCCAAACGATACCGTGATCTTTGCAGTACCATCTTGGAACAACAATCACTACACCTACTTAAACGGCGCAACCGCCGTGGTTATTGAAGCTACACCCGAACAAAATTTTATGCCAAGTGCGGATGATATAAAACCACATATTTCTAAAGCTAATTTTGTTGCCTTATGCTCGCCTCAAAACCCAACAGGCACAGTATTTACAAAAGAAGGTCTGGAAGAAATTTGTGATCTTATATTAGAAGAAAACAAAAAACGCGATCCATCACAAAAGCCGGTTTACTTAATGTACGATCAAATTTACTGGGCACTAACGTTTGGTGATGTTAAACATTACAACCCGGTTATCTTAAGACCTGAAATGAGAGATTACACCATTTTTGTAGATGGTATTTCTAAATCACTTGCTGCAACAGGCGTTCGTGTTGGTTGGAGCATGGGTCCAAAATTTATTATTGATAAAATGAAAGCTATTTTAACGCACGTTGGCGCATGGGCTCCAAAGGCAGAACAATTAGCTACTGCAAAGTATTTAACCGATCTAAATAGCTACGATGCATTTATTGATCTTCAAAAAGAAAAAATAAGCGCACGTTTAACCGGCTTCTACAAAGGCTTTCAAGCACTTAAAGCTGCAGGCTATAAAGTAGACGCCATTACCCCACAAGCTGCTATTTATTTAACCGTTCAGTTTAATTTACACGGACAAAAAACCGCCAACGGCACAGTATTAGCAACCACAAAAGATATTACAAAATATTTATTGGATGAAGCTAAATTAGCCATTGTTCCATTTTCTGCATTTGGTGCGTCGGCCGATTCTAGCTGGTACCGCTTATCTGTTGGCACTTGCAAATTAGAAGATGTTGATGGGGCAATTGCAAATTTAAAAAGTGCTTTGAGTAAGCTTTCTTAAATTATTCTTTTACCAGTTTCCTTACTTCTGAATGATTTTCACTGGTAATTTTAATGAGGTAAAATCCCTTCGGAATATTTTTTGTATCTATTGTTGCTTCAATATTATGAACTTCTTCAAGATAAATTAATTTTCCAGTTACATCATAAATAGAAACAGTTTGTATTTCGTTGATTGATATAATTTTCAATTTAACATCGAAAGGATTTGGATAAATTTCAGATTTTTCATTTACAAAATTTTCATTTAGAGCAGTAAATGAAGCACAATAAATCGAATCGGTGAATAAAATATTTTGGGAATAAACAGATTTTGGTTTAAGAAGTTCAATAATTTCTTCATTAAACGAACAAGTATTTGAAACTATCGCCGCGAAGCTGGTATTTATTGGTACAGAAGGATTTATACAGGCTGTATTGAAGTTTGTATCAAGTTTAATTATGAAAGGCATGGCTGAAACAGGATTATTATTGTATTGAATCCCTCCAAGAAACATTCTATTATTTTTTCTTAAAATAGTTGGTCCTTGGGTACCAAACCCATATGCTGTATTTAAAACATGCTTTGCATCCGTCACATTTAAATTTATATCGAATGATATAGTGACAAATTTTCCTGGTCCACCCGGTGGATTAGCTAAACAATTCATTAAAAAACCATTCGTGTTATTTGGTGAAAACGAAGTAAGATCATCTTCATTAAAAATGTCATAAACTTTTGAATTTATAGCAACCCCATTTGTATCAAATGTGCATGCGAAAAAATCTTGAGTCGAGTTACTTGAATTGTATATATTACCTGCAACACCTAATAAATTATCACCACACTTAGAAATAAACAAGCCATTTAGGTTAAGATTTGCATTAGTGAAATGATATCGTTTAGACCAAAGAAGATTTCCATTTGGCCCAATTTTATTGATTAAAAATTCGCCAAGAGTATCGAAGGTATTAATTGTATTACTTAGTAAATAAACACTTCCTTTATTAACCAACAAACTTCGGCCGTTATCACTACCAATACCTTTGAGTAATTTTTCAAATTTCACATTGCCATTTTTATTAATTGCATAATAATAAATTCCATTATAAGAAGATGTACCAAAAATTATACTGTCATTAAGTTCAACCATTTTTAAACCATATGTTCCAATAGAATCTATGCTAGACTTTGACCATAGAACATTTCCTAAACTATCTGTTTTTAAAATAAAGTTAAAAACATTACTTATTGTATCCATTTGATGCGAATGTCCCGTCAAATAATAACTGCCATCTTTAGATTCTATAATATCTGCTGGCTGTATATCATCTGGGTTTCTAAAAGTTTTAGAGAAAATTAAATTGCCATTGTCATCTGTTTTAAAAAAAGTAGAATAAGTATATAAGCTAAAAGCATTATCAATGTATGCCTTTATGGCCCCTAATACTAACTTATTACTCTTTGTAATTAGGATACTTGTATTCGATTTATTATCCGCAATCGTGCTTGAGGGCGTGTATGGAAATTTTTTTACAAATAAAGACTGAGAAAAAGTTATCGAACAAAAAAAGAAAATATTAATAATTATAAATATATGCCTCATAAAGGAAAGATATAACTTTTTCATGAAAGTCGCAATTAAAGTGTTAGTTTAATCTTATAAAATATAGGCCGTATAACGCTAAATTCAGCGATATTTGCTTATCTTTAGTCTCTTATTTTTATCAAATGAAAATCTCATTCAACTGGCTTAAAACCCTTATAAATATTGATATTTCCGCAGAGGAAACCGCTGATCTTTTAACCGCTTCGGGATTAGAAGTAGAAGGTATGGAAACCTATGAAAGTTTAAAAGGCGGCTTAAAAGGCTTAGTAGTGGGCCATGTTTTAGAATGCATTAAACATCCCGATGCCGATAAATTAAAACTAACCAAAGTGGATATTGGAACAGGCGAACCATTATCTATTGTATGCGGTGCACCTAATGTAGAAGCCGGACAAAAAGTTATCATCGCAACTATTGGCACAAAATTATATCCAACAGAGGGCGAACCATTTGAAATTAAAAAATCAAAAATAAGAGGCGCTTTAAGCGAAGGGATGATCTGCGCTGAAGACGAATTTGGTTTAGGAACAAGTCATGCCGGTATTTTAGTTTTACCTAATGAAACTAAAGTTGGTTTACCGGCTTCGGAATATTTTAAAATTGAAACAGATACAGTTTTTGAAATTGGCTTAACACCAAACAGAAGCGATGCCGCCTCTCATTTAGGTGTAGCAAGAGATGTTATTGCTATTTTAAATTCAATTAAAGACACAACCAATTACCAATTATACTTAAGTGGTTTAAATCCTTTACAAGAAGCTACAAATTTAAACACAGTAGAAATTACTGTTGAAAATCCTGAAGCCTGCAAACGTTATTCAGGATTAGTAATTAGCGGCATAACGGTTAGCGATAGTCCGGATTGGTTAAAGAACCGTTTAAAAGCAATAGGCCTGCGCCCAATAAATAACATTGTTGATATTACTAATTTTGTGTTGCACGAATTAGGACAACCATTACATGCTTTTGATCTAGAAAAAATAAAAGGCAATAAAGTCATTGTTAAAACGGCAAACTCTGGCGAAAAATTTAAAACATTAGATGGTGTTGAAAGAACTTTGATTGCCAACGATCTAATGATCTGTAATGAAAACGAACCTATGTGTATTGCCGGTGTATTTGGCGGACTAGAAAGTGGTGTTACAGAAAAAACAACTTCTATCTTTTTAGAGAGTGCTTATTTTGATGCTGCTTATGTTCGTAAAACATCTAAACAACACGCATTAAAAACAGATGCATCTTTTAGATTTGAAAGAGGAACCGACCCTGACATGACCGTTCCTGCATTAATAAGAGCAGCAAATTTAATTATTGAATTAGCGGGCGGAAGATTAAGTATGGATGTGGTAGATATTTATCCTGAAATTTTAGAGCCATACAGAGTTGCTTTTTCTTACAACAATTGCGATGATTTGATAGGAAAAGAAATAGACAGAAGCACTATAAAAAATATTATTACCAATTTAGGGATTACTGTTGATTCGGAAGGATCTGACGGATTATTGTTAATGGTACCAAGATTTAAAACCGATGTAACGCGCGAGGCAGATGTGATAGAAGAAGTAATGCGTATTTATGGTTACAACAATGTAGAAGTAAGTAAAGAAATTTCTTACACGGCATTTAACGAATCAAAAAATAATGATGTTGCCTTAGAAAATAAAACAGCATCGTTATTAGAAGGCTTTGGCTTTAACGAAATAATGAGTCTTTCGTTAACAAAAGAATCCTATTATCCTGCAGAAAACAATAACGTAAAAATTGTAAATCCTTTAAGTAATGATTTAAATGTTTTACGCGGCGATATGTTATTTAGTGGCCTCGAAGCAATTGCCTACAACATTAACCGTAAAAATTCTGATCTAAAGTTTTTTGAATTTGGAAGAACTTATGGCATTGCCGATAAAGAAACTCTAAAATACAGTGAACAAAAACAACTTACTTTATTTGTAACAGGGAATGCTTTTAATGAGAATCCTTTTCACTTAACTCAAAAGGCAGATTTCTCATTTTTAAAAGCTGCGGTAAATAATTTACTAGTTAAGTGTGGCGTTACTAATTATAAATGCACTGAAAGCGCTTATACCAATTTTGATTTTGGATTGAGTTACCAATTAAATAACAAGTCGTTGGTTGAATTAGGAGCAGTATCAAAAACACAATTAAAAGCATTTGATATTGGTCAACCTGTTTTTTACGCAACATTTAATTGGGATGTTTTAGTAAAAGCTTTTTCTAAACAAAAAATTGAGTTTGCGGAGATAAGCAAATTCCCTTCGGTAAGAAGAGATCTTGCTTTATTGATTGACAAAGCGGTAAAATATCAGCAAATAGAAGAACTTGCTTTTAATACCGAAAGAAAATTATTGAAAGAAGTGAATTTGTTTGATATATACGAAGGCGAAAAATTAGGAAATAAAAAATCCTATGCCGTTAGTTTTACTTTACTAAATAACGAAGCAACTTTAACCGATAAACAAATTGAAAGTGTAATGGAAAAATTAATTTCTAATTACAAAGAGAAGTTGGGTGCAGAGTTGAGGTAAATTATTTGTCACTTCGAGTGAATTTTTGCCTTGCGTCTCCGCAAAAATTTGCCGCTCCCGACAGAAGTCGTTCGGGCGGGCATCGAGAAGGGTATTTGGTTCGTTCTCGATACACTACGCTAACGCTCCGTTACTCGAACTGACATAAAACGATTATTGATAAATTAAATTTCCTGTGAAAGATACCTTCAAAGATCTAAAAGTAATTGAACTGGCGAGTGTACTTGCCGGACCTAGCGTTGGTTATTTTTTTGCCGAACTTGGTGCAAGTGTTATTAAAATTGAGAATCCGAAAACTAAAGGAGATGTTACCCGCAGCTGGAAGTTAAAAACAGAAAATCCTAAAGAAGACACCAGCGCTTATTTTTGGAGTGTTAATGCCAACAAAGAATTTTTGTTTTTAGATATTACCGTTCCTTCTCAGCTCAAGAAATTATATGATATTATAAAAGATGCTGATATTGTTATTGCCAACTTTAAAGCAGGCGATGAAGCAAAATTAAAAGTTGACTACCCTACTCTTTCAAAAATAAATCCAACTATCATTTACGCTTCTATTAATGGTTTTGGCCACGAGAATCCTCGTACTGCTTACGACCTAATATTACAAGCAGAAAGCGGCTTTATGTTTATGAATGGCGAGTTAAACAGTAAACCTGTAAAAATGCCCGTTGCATTAATTGATATTTTAGCCGGACATCAATTAAAAGAAGCCATCTTAATTGCTTTAATTAATCGTTATAAAAACAAAAAAGGTTGTCATGTATCTGTTTCGTTATTTGACAGCGCTATAGCCTCATTAGCCAATCAGGCAACCAATTGGCTCATCGCAAAACAATTACCAAAAGCTACAGGAAGTCTGCACCCTAACATTGCCCCATACGGCGAATTATTTGATACAAAAGACGGGCAGCTGGTTACCTTTGCCATTGGAAGTAATGCGCAATTCAAACACTTGTGCGAATTAATGCAGTATCCAACATTAGCAACCGATCCAAAATATGCCACTAATCAATTAAGGGTTCAAAACAGAATTCAATTGTATCATATCATTTATAATTATATAAAAGAATTTTCATTCAAAGATCTTTATAAACTGTGTTTAGAAAAAGAAATTCCAATTGGTAAAATAAGAGATCTAAAAGAAGTGTTTGAATTACCGGAAGCCAAGGCAATGATCAATAAATTCTCTTTCGAAAAACAAGAATTAAAAAATGTTTCAGGCATTGCCTTTAAATTTTTAAGCTAATGGAAATTAAACAAGCAAACGGCAATATAGAAGTTGAGAAAATTATTGACCTGCGTGATAAGATATTACGTCGGCCTTGGGGGCAACCAAAAGAAACGGCCACAGATACTTTAGAACATTCGAGTATAAATGCATACATAAAAGATGATGCAGGAAATATCATTGCCTGCGGAAGATTGCAGGAAAACGAGAATAAAATTGGTCAAATTCGCTTTATGGCAGTAGATGGCAACCAACAAGGAAAAGGGCTTGGAAAAAAAATTGTTGAGTTTTTAGAAATTAAAGCAAAAGAGTTACACTTAAATAAAATTGAATTACAAGCAAGAGAAAATGCGGTTAAGTTTTATGAAAGCATGGGTTACACAATAAAAGAAAAATCTTTTTTATTGTGGGGACAAATTCAACATTATTTAATGGAGAAAACAATTACTTAAAATCACACTTTTAAATTTGACCGTAAATTTTAATAAACGATCTATACCAACTACCTTTCATTTAATACTTAATTCAAAAGTATTATTTTGGAGCATCCTCCTTATTTTTCCGGTCCTTACATTTAACTTCTATTCACCAGATTATAACATAGGCCTAGACCCCTCGTATGCATGGGCATACAACTCATTACTATTAAATAAATTCTCGAGCCTACAAAAGATCGTTTATCCATATGGCTTATTTGGATTTTTAAAAATGCCATTTCCATATCCCAATCTTTATTTTTTATATTTTTCATGTGTGTTCATCTCTAAATCTGTTTTTTGTTATTTGTTTTTAAAATTCACAAAAAACAAATCAATTGTTTTTTCTCTTGTTAATCTGTTCGCATTATTTTTTTGCTGTAATTATCTTTATACAGATTATCTTATACTTGGTAGTTTGATTTTATTAATGATCGCCCAGTTTTATACGTTCAATAAGTATTTTTTTATTGCGGCCGCTTTATTGCTTCTGTCAGGTATGCTTATCAAAGTTAACATCATGATAAGCGGAATTCTTCTGTATCTGGTATCTTTTGCTATTACCTGGTTATTTTCAAGTAATAAAAAACAACAAGTGTTAAACTATACTTTAGGTTTTATTTTATTTACAGTTTTAGGGATAGCATTTTATGGCGGCATCCAAAACTTTGCAACGTTTTTAAAAGGCTCCTTCATTCTTTCCGGTGGTTACAGCGAGGCACTTTGCATTACGATAGATATTGACTTATTCTATTTCCTACCCTTTTTTATACTTCTGGTTTTCTACACAACAACAAGCATCTATCAAAAAAAATACATCGAATTGATACTTTTTGTTTTCCTCTTTTTTGCCTGGAAACATACCGTTGTTAGATTAGATTCGGGACATTATTATAATCTGATCATGTCGCTAGTTTTGTTTTCATCCATTTGGATCGTTATAAATACAAAATTCAGTGCTTTAAAATATTTTCTCTCGCTTGCTTGCATTTATAGTTTTTACAGTATGGGAAATAAGCTATCGCTTCTTCCGGATGGTATTGAAATAAGAAACGGTTTAAAAGAATTTGTATTTACAGTAACAAATTATGATTCGATCGTAAAAAAATGTGATTCGATCGTTGATGTAAACTTCAAACAATCAGAACTTCCTGAGGAGGCGAAAAAAATAATTGCTCGATCAACAATAGATGCCTACCCCTGGGAGCTTTCTTACTTCAGGGATTCGACTTTAAATTATACACCTCGCTATACTTTACAATCCGGTGGTAATTCTACCTGGCTCGACAATTATTCAAAAAACTCAATAATTGAGCAGGACATAAAGTATTATATTTTTCACTCAACGTATCCCGAAAAAATAAAATTGCTGCATATTGACGGCAGATATCTTTTTAATGAAGAACCGAACACACTCATGCATTTACTATCCAACTACAGCTCGGTTTACAGCAATTCTGGATTTACACTTTTTGAAAAAGCTACAGAACCAAGATTGATACAAGAAAAATTATCTGAACCTGTTAATGTAAAGTTTAATGAATGGGTACCGGTGGAAGGAGATAGTGAGCATGTAACCCGACTTAAAGTCGATTTTAAACGACCATTTTCATACAAACTAACTTCTTTCATTTACAAGCCTTCGGCCTTTTATATCACCTATAAATTTAAAGATGATTCAATGACCGATAAAATGCGCTTTGTACCTGCTAATGCAAAGGATGGCATTTGGATAAATCCATTTTATTTCGATTTTAAAACTACTAAACGCGTTAAAGAAATTCTTTTCGAATCGAGCGATTCCGATTTTTATAAAACAGAAATTAAAGCAGCATTTGATTCCTATAGAATAAACAAGAAAGTGCTGCCTTCGCCTGATAGTATCTTTAGTGTAATAAAAAATCATCTCTAAATAAAAACCACGAACTTAAAAAAAACAAAAAAGCTGAGATAAATGGATTACCTCAGCCTTTTATATTTATTATTATCTATAATTATATTTTATGCATCCAATGCATTTTATCTTCTAATTTCCCTTTACGAATTAAACGTAATGTTTCATCAACTTTAGTTGAAAATTTACGTTCTTCAACCGGAGGTAAAACAAAATCTTTTCCTTCAAAACCAATCCCAACTATCTGAGCAATTGTTGCTGCTGTTCCACAACCAAATGCTTCTTTTAATTCACCTTTTTCGTAAGCTTCTGCAACTTCTCTTAAACTTACTTTTCTTTCTTCCACTTTCATTCCCCAATCTCTAGCTAAAGCTAAAACGCTATCGCGAGTTATACCTGCTAAAATAGTATCACTTAATGCCGGTGTTAATAAAGTATCTCCAATCACAAACATTAAATTCATGGTTCCACTTTCCTCAACAAAATGATGTGTAGCACTATCTGTCCAAATTACCTGTTGGTAACCTTTTTGTTGTGCCAATTTTGTAGGATATAAACTTCTACCATAATTACCTGCAGCCTTTACGTAACCCACTCCGCCATGTACTGCTCTAAAATAATTAGTTTCAACAATAACTTTAATAGGCTCGCTGTAATATTTTCCGGCAGGGCAAGTAATAATTACAAATTTGTATGATTCACTGGGTTTAACACCAATAGCTTCATCGGTAGCAATTAAAAACGGACGAATATACAAGCTTCCTGTCTCGCTAGTTGGAACCCAAGCAGCATCTAATTTTAATAATTCCAACAAACCACCCATAAAAATTTCTTCCGGAACTTCGGGCATACACATACGTATTGCACTTTTATTTAAACGCTTAAAATTTTCTAAAGGACGAAAAAGAGAAACTTCACCTTTATCATTTTTATAAGCCTTCATGCCCTCAAAAATTGCTTGTCCGTAATGCAAGGCGCTCATTGCATAACTTAAAGGAACATCACCATAAGGACTAATAGTTGCAGTTTGCCATTTACCATCAGAGTATTCTGCAACTAGCATATGATCGCTAAAACACTTACCAAACGGCACATCGTTTACATCGTAATCTGTAACCCTGCTCTTTGCAATTTTATTTATTTTAATATCGGTTGTAGTAATCATAAAATATAATGTTATCCAACAAATAACTACAAAATATTTGCAATTTCAAATAATTTCATCAATAAATTAAGGGGTTTTGGTCGATATTTTAACCTAAAGAAGGCTTATTTTGCAATAATTGCAGTAAAGGATCTATTTTTCGAACTTATTTAAACTTAAGTTTTGTCCATCAAAAACAGCATAAGTACGGTATTTGATCCAGTCCCCTAAATTAGTATACTTGGCTGTTCCGTCAATATCTAATTCCAAAGGTAAATGGCGATGACCAAAAATAAAAAAATCCACTTTATGTTGTTTTAAATAGTCTTTGCAAAAAAGAAATAACCACTCTTTTTCAGCACCTAAAAATTTCTCATCAGAATCGCCTGTTGTTATTCTGCTTCTTCGACTTGTAAAACGCGCAAACCAAAATGAAAAATTTGGATGTAAGCGTGAATACAACCAATGGCATAATTTACTTGTAAAAACAATTTTTAATAATTTATATCCTCTATCGCCAGGTCCCATTCCATCGCCATGACCAATATAAAATGTTTTGTTGTTATAAACTCTAGTTATGGGCTCGTGATGAATAACCACATTTAATTCTTTAATAAAATAATCACGCATCCACAGATCGTGATTGCCTGTAAAGAAAACAACTTTTATACCTGAATCTGTAAGCTCCGCAATTTTACCTAACAATCGAGTAAATCCTTTCGGCACAGTATAGGTATGCTCGAACCAAAAATCAAAAATATCGCCAACCAAATAAATTTCTTCAGCATCGGCTTTAATATGATCTAACCAACGACAAATGCTTTTTTCGCGTTCTAAACTACTTTCTAAAGTTGGAACACCTAAATGAAAATCGGAAGCAAAATATATTTTTTTAGTATTCACTTAAAATAGATTATCTCTTATTAAATTTTTAGGGACTAATTTATGAATATTAATTGTAAAACGTATCGTATTCATTTTACTTACGTTATTCAATTCTAATGTTTTTTTAATATCCGCGCTATAAATTACTGGAATATAAACCTCAACAATATCTTTTACTAGGGTTAAATTTATTCCGGCATCCCACAAAAAAGGATCTTTATTAAGCGCCCTGCCATCGCAAACAACAACATCTGCAAAAACTTTTAAAGGCAAAATAAAAATTCTTGGAGATCTTAAATTTACTGAGGCTAACCAATTAGATGTTTGCCCTAAGGGTGTCCATACTTTTAATGCGCCATCAACATCAGAGAATTGACTAAAACCAAAACCACCAAATTCACTACGGCCAATAAAATTACTTTCAAACAAATAATCATTATACCCATTGTAACCACTGGCTCTATACGCATAATAACTTCGCTCAGAATAAGATCCGGTTAAAAATGTTCCGGCAAAAACACGCACATCAATGGCCTGCTTTTTAGAAATGGTAATTTGATAATTGAGAGTTGCCGAGATCTTAGACATACTTGCTGTATGCTGCAGATCGATATTTAAAGCAAAAGGATTTATGACACGCTTATTAATTAGCTGATAATTTAATTGGTTAACAAAAGAAAATACATTTTTCTTTTTAGGTTGTATTGGCGCAAAACCATAATCTTGATTCACTAAACTATCTGTAAACAAATTATTATTAGTGTAGGTTATGTATTGATGAAAAGGACTAGCTGCCGTTTTCTTTTTAATTTCTAATTGCAAATAGGGCGCAATTTTATAATAATTATAATTTAAACTTTTAAAGTTTGTTCCGTTTGCAGTGTTATTTGTATAGGTATCGTAATAATCAAATGTAAATGACTTTGCTTTTGCTCCAAACGTTATTTGCTGAAAAAAATTTGTCGGATAAAAATTCAAATTAAAATCGGCAAAACCAACCGGGCTTTTTGTTTTAAATGCATACATAGGTGAAATCGAATACTCAAACTTTTTTTGATAAAGACTGTAATTGTGCAGCGAAACGCCAGCCATAAAACCATTGTAGTAATTAGCACCAATTATAGGCAAATAATTTATTTGGGCTTTTTTTGGATCTTCGAATCTGGTTAAAAAATTAAATTGCAGAGGTTTTGCTTTTTTAAATAAACCGGTGGTTCTTATAAAATTATTTTTACGATTTACATCGGGCATCCTGTCTAAACCATCAATTTTAAAATAATCAACATCTGTTGGAGGAAACTCAACTATTTGTTTACTTTCAAAACCGTTATGCCAAATCAATCCAACAGGCTTTTCATCTTTAAAACCATAAACATTTAATGGGGTTGCAACACCTGTTTTATTTTTTAGTTTCAAAACAAAACTTCCGTCTTTATTTTTTTTAATTTTTTTAATTTTATAATCAATTTTATCAGTTGAAGAAATTAATTGTGTTGTAAGCCACGAAAGATCAATACCACTGAAATAACTTAAGGTTTTTGCAAGATCTTTAGGAGAAGGATGTTTAAATTTAAATTGCTCAAAATAAAATTTCATGGCTTTATCAAGATTTTCTTCGCCCATGTAATCCATCAAATATTCAAATATTACAGGAGATTTACTGTAAACAATACTACCGTAATTAAATTCGGTAAACTCAGCTGAATGCATATCTAAAGGTTGATCTCTGTTAGATTTAGCCGACATAAAATAAGCCATTTCTTTTTCTCGCCAATAATCTATTTTGTTTAAACCAAATAACTTAAAATTTTCATCTAGCCCGATAAGGTCAGATAGTTTTTTTTCGGGATACTTTGCGCGCGTATAACGCATTTCATAAAAAGAATTTAAACCTTCATCCATAAAGGGATAATCGCGTTCGTTACTCCCTAATAGTCCATAAAACCAATTGTGACCAACTTCATGGGCTATTGTTACATCTAACTCAAATTCATTACTCATATCGCCAATAACTGTAATATTAGGATATTCCATTCCGCCGCCAGCCATTATTGTTCCATCAACCGCTGTTACATGATTGTAAGGATAATCGCCATTTAAGTACGAATAAAAAATGGTTGATTCGTTTACATAATTGATCGCATTTTTCCAGAGTTCAAAATTTTTATTGGTAAAATAGATCCAGGTATCAATTGTCTTTTTTGTATCTCGCAGTTCGATCTGATCATGCAATACATTAAAACGCTTATCGGCAAACCATGCAAAATCATGAACCCTAAATTGTTTAAAACGAATTGTTTTTGTTTTTTTTGATGATTCGGGAAAAGCCATATCGTCTTTTCTATAATCGCCTTTATCTAATCTATTTAAGGTTTGAATTACTCTTTCATTTAAAAATTCGTCCTCTTTGTCAGAATCAATTCTATCGCCTGTTGCCGAAAGTAAATAATTTTCAGGAAGCGTGATCTTCACATCAAAACTTCCAAATTCGCTATAAAATTCTCCTTGATCTAAGTATGGCATTTGGTGCCAACCTTCGTTGTCAAATACCGCCGGCTTTGGATACCATTGCGTAATAAAATAAGCTTGCCCATCATGTCCCAAGCGTGAAAATTTTGCATCGGGTATTTTCACATAAAAAGGTGTTGTAATTACAATTGTATCTAATGAACGCAAAGGTTCATTCAAAATTAATTTACAGATATCGATATTATCTTTGTCAAATTCCCATTTTACTGATCTGCCGTTCACTTTAAAATCCAAACTATCTATGTAACCTCTTTCTTCGGGTTTAGAAAAATAAAAACTAGTTTTCTTATGCTGTAACAATTGTTTTGCAAGTGCAGTTGAATGATCCTTATAGGCATTTGGCCATAAGTGAAAGAAAATATAATTGAGCGAAAGATCTGAATTATTTATATATTGAATTTCTTCTTTTGCAGCAAGAACATGTGATTGATCGTTAAGCTTAACATCAATTTTATAATTTACCTCTTGTTGAAAATAAGTTTGTTGCGAAAATAAATTATTACTAATAACAAAAATCGCCACAAGCCAATTGCAGCGATTTAAGTTTTTTATGTATTTAAGTTTGTTCAACAATTATTTTGCTGATAAGGCCTTTTCTATTGCTATTTCTAAGTCGGCTCCGCGCAAATTCTTTGCAATTATCTTCCCTTCTTTATCCAGTAAAACTGTATAAGGTATTCCTTCTACTGCATATAATTTAGCAGCCTCACACTCCCAATACTTTAGATCACTTACTTGAGGCCAAGTTATTCCATCTTTTTGAATCGCCTCTAACCAACGCCCTTTATCCTGATCGAGTGAAACGCCATAGATCTCAAAACCTTTATCTTTAAATTTTGCATATGCTTTAACAACATTAGGCATTTCTTTTCTGCAAGGCCCGCACCAGCTTGCCCAAAAATCCACTAACACAATTTTTCCTCTAAAAGAAGAAAGTGCTAATTCTTTTCCGTCAGGTGTTGGCAGATTGATCTCAGGAGCCGCTTGACCACTTGTTGTAGCAAGCATTTTACTTACAACATCATGAAACATTTTAATGTTTTTATCATTCGGGAATTTTTTTGTTAAATTAGCATCCAACACTTTATAAATATCAGAATACTTATCCGGCTCCATACCTTGTATAGCCATAATAGAAGCATACTTATCAGAATTCTTCATTATTTTTTCGGCCATTGTTGCATTAAAACCATCCATTATTTTATTGTAAGGTGCTTCAAATATTTTGCTAAGTGAATCCATTCTCAGCGAATCCATTTTACCGCCTGCACGCATAAGATCTTGAAACGCTTGATTTAAAGAATCTATCTGCAAACGGTTTTTCTTAGAGATCTCGTTATATTCTACAAATAAAATTGTTTCAGGTGAGCCCTCAACTTTATAGGTGTTACCAAGATCCTTTAAATTAGCAGTAACCGTTACCTTATCATTACTATCTAAAACTAACATAGCAAAATTTTGCTGGTTTAATTTTATACGATAGAAGCCAATGTTTGGGGTGTAATTTTTAAATTCAAAATTTCCTTTTTCATCGATCACAGTACTATCAACTGTTACCGGTTGTGGATTGATCAGTTTTTCTAAATAAATAGTTTCGCCGTTAGAGTTGCTAAGGGTTCCTTTCAATTCAAAATTACCGGTTCTTTTAGTGTCACCGCAACTAGATAAAATTGCTACTGCAGCAATGGCGCAAATTGTTTTAAACATAGTTTTATTTTTCAAGAGTTTCTTTTACAAGTTGATTTAATAATTTTGGATCGGCTTTACCTTTGCTAAGTTTCATTACTTCGCCAACAAACAAACCTAGTAATCCAACTTTACCATTTTTATATTCAATTATTTTTTCAGGGAATTTAGACAAGGCCTCATTTATCAAACTCTGTAATTCGCCGCTATTACTGTTTTGCAGAAGGTCTAATTCTTTGGCGA
>JALHPG010000065.1 GCA_022842625.1 Bacteroidia bacterium
CAAAAATCAGATCCTGTACAAGCACCATTATCATCACCCCAAATATGACGTAAACCTACCCAGTGACCAATTTCGTGAGTTGCAGTTCTACCCTTATTGTAAGTTGCATCGTAAGTACCAGTAGGGAAAATTGAATTAGAACCAAAGGCTCTTGACCAGCACCATAATCCATCAGTTGTAGCAGTACCTAAACCACCTGGAATTCCTGTTAAACCACTTCCCGCAGGGAAAGTAGCATATCCAAGTAAACCAGCACCTGCATTTACATCACTGATCCAAATGTTCATATAACGGGTAGGATCCCAAATACTAGCCGGCTTAATCGTTCCATTCATATAAGTCTGAAAAGTAGCAGGCGTATTATATGCCGCTCCTGCCGGATTATTCCAACCTTGAGTTGTGTAATTAAGACGCTCAATACCAGGCTCAGCTAATGTAACGCCTGCAGGATTTTTTTGTGCTAAACAAAAAGTAATACCTGTGTTTGCTTTTACAGCAGCAAATACCGCTGGAAGATTTCCATTATTTAATCCTGTTCCTGCAAAATCGGCATTTAATACCGTGATTTGAGAATTTACTTGACCTTGAGCTAAGTTTGGAAAAGTACCAACAGCTTGTCCGCCGTGAATAATATGCACAATTACAGGAATTGTGTAATTGATCATTTGCGATTTACCACTTGCCATTGAAGCTTTATATTCTTCAACTTTTTGGTTAAACCAAGAATCCCATTCAGCAGAAGGAACAGGGGTTGCGCAAGTTCTTTTAGTTATTTGAACATCATTGTTTTGAATTTGAGCAGCGTTACTTTTTAACGCTACCTTGCCGGTTTGAGCGTTAATGCCATATGAAAGGCAAAGCGCTGTGGCAAATAATGGTAGTTTTAATTTCATATTTTGTGTGTTTATTAATTTATTTAGCTAACCTAAGAATTTAGAAATTTAGATACAACTTTTCGCTCAATTTTAACAATTAAAGAAGTATTCCTATGATTAATAGGTCGACTAAATTTTTTAGAATGCAACAGTATCAAGACTCATGGTTAAAATCACAGAACTTGCCTTGTTTATAAAGAGAGTAACCCTTAGAATGCTTTGTTTTTTTTCAGACCTGTAGTCGCAATTAACTGAAGAAATAGTCATTTTCCGGCTGATTAATTTTGTTAGATGAATTAATTAACCGGTGATAAAGATTTATTATAAAAGTATAATTTTTCGGCTCTTAATTTTTTAAAGAAAATGTATCTAAATAGTTTTGGGAATAAAACGTTTTTATTCCCAAAACAAATAGTAAAAAAAATATTTAAATTTTTAATATTTAATCAGCCTGTAAAAATGGGTACTTATAATCTGTTGGGGGCGTAAATGTTTCTTTAATAGTTCTTGGAGAAACCCAACGTAATAAATTAATTTTAGCACCTGCCTTATCATTCGTTCCGCTACCCCTGGCTCCACCAAATGGCTGCTGACCAACAACTGCACCGGTACATTTATCGTTTATGTAAAAGTTACCCGCAGCATTACTTAATTTTTTTGTTGCTAGTTCAATAGCATATCGATCTTGCGCTAAAATAGCACCGGTTAATGCGTAAATTGAAGTAGTATCAACTAACTCCAATGTTTCTTCAAATTTATTTTCGTCGTAAACAAAAAGTGTAAGTACCGGCCCAAATAACTCTTCGCACATTGTTACATATTTTGGATCTTTTGCAACTATAATTGTAGGTTCAATAAAATAACCCTTGCTCTTGTCGTAATTTCCACCGGCAATAATTTCAACAGTGCTGTCTTTTTTAGCGGCATCAATATATTTCGCCAGTTTATCAAAGCTCTTCTCATCAATTACAGCATTTATGAAATTGGTAAAGTCTTCGGTTGGTCCCATTTTCATGGTTTTAAGATCGTGGATCATAAAGGCTTTTACTTCATTCCATAGGTTAGAAGGAACGTAGGCGCGAGATGCGGCCGAACATTTTTGACCTTGATATTCAAAAGCGCCACGACATATTGCAACTGCAAGTGTTTTAGCATCTGCCGACTTGTGAGCCATAATAAAATCTTTCCCCCCAGTTTCGCCAACAATGCGCGGATACGATCTGTATTTATGAATATTGTTACCAATAGTTTGCCAAATATTTTGAAAAACCTCTGTACTTCCGGTAAAATGAATACCTGCAAAATCTTTATGATTAAATACAACATCAGCTGCATCGGGGCCACTTGGGTAAATTAAATTAATTACACCATCCGGCACACCTGCTTGTTTAAAAATTTCCATTAAAACGTTGGCACTATAAACTTGCGTGTTACTTGGTTTCCAAACAACCACATTTCCCATCATGGCGCAACTTGTAGGCAAATTACCCGCAATGGCAGTAAAATTAAATGGTGTTAAAGCATAAATAAATCCTTCTAACGGCCTCCACTCTAGCCTATTCCATACACCGGGTCCGGAAATTGGTTGATCGGCATATATCTCGGTCATGTAATGAACATTAAAACGTAAAAAGTCGATTATTTCGCAGGCGCTATCTATCTCTGCCTGAAAAGCATTTTTACTTTGCCCTAACATAGTAGCTGCGTTTAATTTTGCACGAAAAGGACCTGCAATTAGCTCCGCCGCCTTTAAAAATATACTAGCTCTGTGTTCCCAGCTTAAATTCTGCCATTTTTCTTTAGCTGCCAATGCCGCTTTAATAGCCTGCTCCACATGTTGCTTGTCACTTTTATGAAAATAACCTAAAGTGTGTTTATGGTCGTGTGGCGGCGCAAGGCGAACTTTATTCGTTCCACGAACTTCTTCGCCACCTATATACATTGGAATATCAATTTCTTTACTACGCAATTCTTTTAACATTGCTTGTAACTCTTTACGTTCAGGGCTTCCCGAAGCATAACTCTTTATTGGTTCGTTTACCGGAGTTGGTACTTTATAAATTCCTTTTGGCATAAAATTTAGTTTTATAGTTGAATAGAATAGTTTTTTAAAACAAGAATCAAATATAAGTTTTTATTTACTTATTGTGTGTAAATTTGAGCCTTATTAAAAATCAAAAAACATATAATTTAATAATAATTGGTTTTGTTCTTGTATTCTCGCTTTTTTGTGTTTACAAGCTTCAAAACATTAAATTCGATTATGATTTTGAGGCATTTTTTCCGAATGAGGATCATGAACTTGAAATTTATAACAATTACCGCAAAACGTTTGAATATGACAACGAATTTGCTCTTGTTGCGGTTGAAAATAAAGCGGGTATTTTTAAAAAAGATTTTTTACTGAAAATAGATAGTTTAACGAAAAAATTATCTGATCTAAAGTACGTTCAAAGGGTTACCTCTCCCACTAACCTAAAAACACTTTCTCTGGGTGGACTTATTCCTATCCAAACAAGTGTATTGCATTTTCAAGACCCCGATCTTTACAAGGATGATAGTATTGCCATTTACAGATCATCACACTTAGCAGGTTCCTTTTTTCCTCTTAACGCAAAGTCGGTAAGTATTTACATAAAAACAGATGATGTTTTAACAAAAAAACAATGCGATTCGCTTGCCTATGGCATTGAAAAGTCGTTAAAGGATTTTAAGTTTGATGAAATACATTATGTGGGAAGGATCTTTGCTCAAAATGTGTATTTAAAAAACCTTCAAAAAGAATTTCTCATTTTTATCTCATTAGCATTTGTTGTAATCATTATATTTTTATGGCTAAGTTTTAGAAGTTTTTACGGCATTATCGTTCCTGTTATTATTGTACTTATTTCTATTTTATGGACATTAGGAATTATGAATTTATTTGGCAAGCCAATAGATATAATGTCTGCCATGTTACCAACAATGATATTTATTGCAGGAATGAGCGACGTGGTGCATTTTTTCTCTAAATATTTTGAAGAACTATCAAAGGGCACAGTACGAGAAAAAATTTATCCGCTCATAATTAAAGAAGTTGGTTTTCCTACATTCTTAACACTCATAACAACTGTAGTTGGCTTTTTATCCTTACTTTTTTCAAGTATTAAACCTATCAAAGAATTTGGCATTTACACCTCAGTTGGCGTAACTATTGCATTTATTCTTACATATACTTTATTACCGGCGCTATTGTATTATTTTACACCAAAAAAACTGATCACCGTTCATGGCACAAACAATAGAACCTATAACCTCATGCGAACAGGTTTGTTTTGGATATTTAGAAATCAAAAAACAATTTTAATTATTTCCGGTATTGTTTTGATCGTATCGTTTGTAGGAATTTCTAAAATAAAAGTAAATAATATTTTATTGGAAGACTTAAGTAAAAAAGTAAAAATAAAACAAGATTTTATATTTTTTGACGAAAACTATAGTGGCGTTAGGCCTTTTGAACTATTGGTAACAGTAAAAGATAAAACCAGATCGGTTTGGGATTATGATATTATCACCGAATTAAACAAAGTAGATGAATTTATAAAAAAAGAATATGATGCCGGTTTTTTAGTTTCCCCATCAAGCCTGGTAAAATCTATTTATCAGAATTCAAATAACGATTACGATTTAAAGTTTCCTGCAATAGAAGAATATGACCCTATTTCAAACCAATTAAAAGGTAATAATAAAAACCGCGATATTAAACGCTTGATAACACCCGATGGTTTAAAAACCAGAATAAGTGCCAAGATTAGAGATATGGGAAGTTTAAAAGCAACCGAACATAACAAAAACTTAATTGCTTTTATTGATAAAAACATAAATAAAAACTTATTGCAATTTGAAATTACCGGTGCCGCTCATTTAATAGATAGAAATAACGAGTACATGGTTAACAACATGACGCAAGGCTTTTTGTTTTCTTTGTTGGTTATTGGTATTCTTACCTTTTTCTTACATCGCAGTTGGCGAATGGTTTTGGTATTTATTATCCCAAATGTTATTCCTTTAATAATTATTGGCGGCATTATGGGTTACGCCGGTATTGAATTAAAAGCAGCAACTTCATTAGTTTTTAGTATTGCATTCGGCATTGCAACCGATGATACCATACACTTTATTTCGCGCCTAAAAATAGAATTAGGCTACGGCAAAAGTTTAATGTATGCCTTTAAACGCACTTATTTTGAAACCGGTAAACCTATTATTTTAACCACCTTTATTTTATTAGGTGGCTTTATGACGCTTATGATCAGTGACTTTCAGAGTACTTTTTATTTTGGCTTTTTAATTTGCATTACAGTAATCATTGCCGTTTTTGCCGACATTTTTTTATTACCCGTTCTGTTATTTTTGATCTACGGTAAACGAAAAAAATAGCAAACAATAAAACAGAAATTTATCAGCAGCAAAAAAAACATAATTGTAATTGGTGGAGGTGCTGCAGGATTTTTTGCAGCCATCAATCTTGCTAAACGCAAAGCCAATTACAATATCACTATTTTAGAAAAAACAAACAAATTACTTTCTAAAGTAAAAATATCGGGTGGCGGGCGTTGTAACGTTACTAACCATTGTTTTGATAATGCAGAATTAGTAAAAAATTATCCCCGAGGAAATAAAGAATTACAACAAGTATTCTCTAAATTTAGTGTGCAGGATACAATTGATTGGTTTAAACAAAATGGTGTTGTTTTAAAAACAGAAGATGATGGAAGAATGTTTCCCTACTCCAATAGCAGCGACACTATTATTGATTGCTTTTTGAATTTAGCAAAACACCTTAACATTAAAATAAAAACCGGTTGCGAAGTTTTATCCATCAAAAAAGAGGGTAACCAATTTTCTGTAACAACCAACGAAACTATTATAATTGCCGATGCCATCATTTGCGCCCTTGGCGGACATAACAAGTTGGCAGCCTACGATATTATTAAAGACCTTGGCCTAAAAATTGATGAGCCCATTCCAAGTTTGTTCACACTTAATTTTCCTACCGAAACCATTAAAAAAGAATTACAAGGAATAAGTGTGCCTCATGCACAAGTAAAAATTGCCAACAGTAAATTAAATTATAGTGGTCCGGTTTTAATTACCCATTGGGGCTTAAGCGGGCCGGCAGTTTTAAAACTTTCAGCTTTTGCAGCTAAAGAGTTTTTTGAATTAAATTATAGATCAACCATTTTTGTGAATTGGGTTTTTCCTTTAAAACCGAATGAAGTTGAAATGCATTTAAAACAAATTCAAAAAGAAAAACATAAAGCATTGCCTTACACTAATCCATTATTTGAATTACCAAGAAGATTGTGGGAATTTTTATGTCACACTTCAGGTATTGATAATACAAAACCCTGGGCAGAGATCAGTAACAAACAATTAAATAAATTAACCGAACACCTTTGTAACAGTCATTACAGTATGGAAGGTAAGACTACTTTTAAAGAAGAGTTTGTTACATGTGGCGGTGTTAACTTAAAAGAGATCGACTTTAAAACCATGCAAAGTAAATTAGTGCCCAACTTGTTTTTTTGCGGTGAGGTTTTAAATATTGATGGCATTACAGGAGGCTTTAATTTTCAAAGTGCCTGGAGTACTGCCTGGCTTTGTGCAGAGAATTGCAACCCTTAGTTTATTTCATTTTTTTTTTTATATTTTTGTATTAATCAAATTAAAACTAAATGACTAAACTAAAAATAGTATTTATAAGCGCCGCGGTTATTCTTACAACTGCTTTTTCAATATATATAGGTAAAAATATATTTTGTAAAGAACGTGAATCCGAAAATCCGGCTCAGCCATATGATTTTTTTGCAGAAACAAGATCGTATCCTGATAATGTATTTGATTTGAAAGCCTTTGAGGCAGTTCACAATGAAGCTTTCTTGCAAATGCAAAACTCAAGAAGCCAATCTCCTAACCTTTGGCAACAAGAAGGACCAAATAATATTGGGGGAAGAATTTCTTGCATGGCAGTAAGTCCAACCAATTCAAATGTAATTTTTATTGGAACCCCCGGTGCCGGTATTTACAAAAGTACAAATGGTGGAGCATCCTGGACATCTGTTTTTGACAATCAAACTTCGTTATATATAGGTTCAATTGCAATAGATCCAAATAACGTAAACACCATTTATGCAGGAACCGGCGATCCGGCAGTGCCGTTTACGGTTTTTGTTGGTGATGGTATTTATAAAAGTACAGATGGCGGAATTACCTGGAATAACATCGGTTTAGCAAACACTAAAATAATCAGTAAAATAATTGTTAGTCCGAATAATTCAAACGAAATATATGTATCGGCAAATGGCAATCCTCTTATTGCCGACAATAACAGAGGTGTATATAAAAGTTCAAATGGCGGTTTAACCTGGAATCAATTATTATTTGTAAACAATCAAACAGGCGTTAGTGATATTATAATGAATCCGGCAAACAACAGTGAAATTTATGCTGCCTCCTATACTTGCATTAGAAATGCAACTGTAAATATCCGCTATTCAAATGATGCTAGAATTTATAAAACTTCTAATGGCGGAAGTTCCTGGAATATATTGTTGAACGGTTTACCAAATACAAAAATAAATAGATATTCAATTTGCATGAGTAAACAAAACACAAATAAAATTTATGTTGCTGTAAGCGATAGCAACTATGCCATGCAAGGTGTTTATGTTACCACAAATGGAGGAACATCATTTAACAACCTGGGAAACAACGGCATTTCATCTAACTACGGAGGCTTTGGTTGGTATTTTAGCGCAATTGAAGTTAGCCCTACAAATGATAACGAAGTTTATATTGGAGGAATTGAATTATTTAAATCAACCGACGGGGGCAATAATTGGAATATTAATATGCCAAATTGGTGGAGTTACATCGTTCATGCCGATATTCACTGCATTAGTTTTGTTGGGGCAGGAAAATATTATTTAGGAACAGATGGAGGAACCTATTTTACAAATGATGATGGTCAAAATTATAGCGACGTAGATGATATTCCTAACACGCAATTCTATAGGGTGGAATATAATCCACACGAACCAAATAATTATTTTGGAGGCACGCAAGATAATGGAACGACAAAAGGAAACAATACAACAATATCAAATTGGATAAGAATTTATGGTGGAGATGGATTTCAACCTAGATTTGATCCAACTAACCCAAACACCTTTTATGTAGAAACCCAAAATGGCGGCTTGGCAGCCACTACAGATGGAGGAAGTACCTTTAATTCAAATGATAATAATATTGATGGTAATGACAGGAGAAATTGGGATATGCCCTATGTATTAAATAAATTTAATCCCAACACACAATACACTGGCACCTATAGAGTTTACAAAAACACTGCCGGACCAAACGATAATTGGGTGCCAATAAGCAATGATCTAACAGATGGAATTATTTATGCACCAAGGTTTCATAATATTTCTGCTATTGATAATTCAGATCTAAATGCACAAAAAATTTATGTTGGTACTTCAGATGCAAACGTTTGGACGACTCAGAATGATGGTGGAACTTGGACAAACATTACCGGCACTTTACCAAATAGATATGTGACCTCCGTACATGCCTCACCAAATTTTTCAAATAATGTTTATGTAACTCACACAGGTTATAAATACAACACGTATATTCCTCACATTCACAAATCAACAAATAACGGTGCTACTTGGGTTGATATAAGTGGAAATTTACCACAAGCAGGAATTAATGATGTTTTAATATACCCTGGAAATGAAAATTTATTATTTATTGCTAATGATATTGGCGTTTATGTTACTTATGATGGCGGATTAAATTGGAGCCGATTAGGCACTAACATGCCGCTCATATCGGTTTGGGATCTAGCTTATAATCCAAGTAACCAAAAATTAATTGCAGGCACCTATGCAAAATCTTTGCAAACTATAGATATCTCGGCAACAATTACAAAAGTAAATTCATTACAAGAAAATATAAATGAATCGGTAAAAATTTATCCAAGCATTATAAGCAATGATCACTTTATGGTTGAATTAAATTCTGTAGATAAAAAAACCGAAATAGTTATTTATAATTCATCAGGACAGATAGTTAAAAAAAATCATGAGTTAACCGATCTAAAAACACAAATTGAAATTGATGCTCTTGCTAATGGATTATATTTTGTTGAAATAAAAACAGGTGATAATAAGGTTTTAAAGAAAATAATTAAAAACTAATTATTTATAGCTTTTAATATTAACGTAAATGTTTAAAATATCAAGCAACTGTTAATACAATTACAAAAAAGGGTCTGATTTATCTTATAACTTCACATCCTTAAATCTAAATTAAATGAAATTTTTTATCGATACAGCCAATTTGGCTCAAATTAAAGAAGCACAAGACCTAGGTGTTTTAGATGGCGTAACAACCAACCCATCATTAATGGCTAAAGAAGGCATTAAAGGGCAAGAAAATATCTTAAAACATTACGTAGATATTTGCGAAATTGTTACCGGTGATGTGAGTGCCGAAGTTATTTCTACCGATTTTGAAGGTATGGTAAAAGAAGGCGAAGCATTAGCCAAATTACACCCTCGTATTGTTGTTAAAATACCAATGATAAAAGATGGTATTAAAGCCATTAAATATTTTACCGAAAAAGGAATTAAAACCAATTGCACATTAGTATTCTCGGCGGGACAAGCTTTATTGGCTGCAAAAGCAGGAGCTACTTATATGTCGCCATTTATTGGACGTTTAGATGATGTTAGTACAGATGGTTTAAAGTTGATCGAAGACATTCGTATCATTTATGATAACTATGGTTACGAAACAGAAATTTTAGCAGCAAGTGTTCGTCACCCAATGCATATTATTGAGTGTGCAAAAATTGGCGCAGATGTTATAACTGCACCATTAAGTGCAATTACTGCATTATTAAAACACCCGTTAACGGATAGTGGATTAGCACAATTTTTAGCAGATGCTAAAAAATAATTGAACGTAAATTTATTATTAAGCCCTTACTTTCATAAAAGTAGGGGCTTTTTTTTAAGGTAAACAATTTAGCTAAAGTCTTAATTATTTAGCTAAAACCAAATCAATGGTTGTCTCTGTGTGTTTTTTTTACAATTCCTTGTAAAACTACCAAGTAATCAGAAAACAATGCCATTTGTAAAACTCCGAAAACCTACCCGATTCCTTTTTGGTATAATTGTAAAAATAAAAATTATGAAAAAAAATATCGTTAAACCAGTTGAAAATATTTTTTATTACACATCTAAAATGATCTTATTGATTTTATTTTGTAGTATCCAAGTTAAAAGATTGCCGGCTCAGATAAATTTTCAAAAAGGGTATGGTACTACATATGATAATAGATTAGTTTTTGCCCAACAAACTGCAGATGGTAATATCATTGCTGCGGGAAATACTTTTCCAGGAAATAAAGCTCGCATTTGTTTAGTTAAAACTAATATTAACGGCGATACTATTTGGACAAAAACTTTTGGAGGTGCCGAGCATTTTTATTGTAATACTTTGCAACAAACATCTGATAATGGTTTTATTTTTGGAGGTAAAGTTGTTGATACTATAGTTGGGGACTCGAAAATTTTAGTGATAAAAACAGATGCAGGTGGAAATATAGTTTGGTCTAAAACATATAATAGTAATATGTATGATGAGATTTACTCAATAAAAGAAACTTCAAACGGTGATTATTTCATGGCAGGTGGTGGTTTTGTGGGAAGAATTAACGCAAATGGAAATATGATATGGTCAAAAAATTTAAATGACCTAAATTTAAATATAGGTGTTTACATTCGATCTCTTGATAATACAAATGATGGTGGTGTTATTTTGGGCGGTTCGATTGACACTATCGATTTCATCAACCCTAAACCATATTATGCTTTTCTTTTAAAAATGAGTGGGTCAGGAAATGTAAAATGGTCAAAAGCAATTAAAAGCATTTATAACATTCATGATGAGGGTTTCGCCGTCATACAAGGGGTAGATAAAGGTTATGTGCTAACAGGAAGAACACATGTTCCTGTAGGATCAAATGCTTCTATAAATCACATATATCTTATTAAAACTGATTCCCTTGGTAATTTAAGTTGGTCAAAGAAATTTGGTAGTAGCGGTAACGATAATGGATCAGATATTAAACAAACTGCTGATGGCGGTTATATTATTGCAGGTTCTTCGTCAGGTTTTTGGGGTAATGGACTGCAGCAATACAATGCTTATTTGTTAAAGACAAGTGCAACCGGAAATGTAGCCTGGTGTAAATATTACGGGTCTATTTCGCAGGATGAAGCGGCCTATGTTAGCATTACTAATGATGGCGGGTATCTTAGCTCTGGAATTACGACTGGTGTATTTGGCCACCCTGATAATTTATATCTTTTAAAAACAGATGTGTCCGGGAACGCAAATTGCAGTGGATTTAATTGGCCCCTTTACGATAGTACTTATATTTCTTCTGAAGTCACTTTAAACCAAAGTATTTCATCTGTTAATTTTACAATGGCAACCCCACTAATAAATATTAAACACTTGGTTTGCAATAACTATGAAACCTGCACTGTTGGCTTAAATGAAGAAACGAGGGAGGTGTTCATTAACATTTCCCCAAACCCAAATAATGGTTTATTTACGATTGATCTGACCGAAATACAACCGAATTCGGTTATTGAAATATACTCTGCCTTAGGTGTTTTGGTTAAAAAACAGGTGGTTATTTCAGGGAAAAGCACCCTGAATTTGCAAAATGAGGCAAATGGATTGTACTTTATTTATGTGATTTCAGGCGAAAAAGCCATAAAAGTCTCTAAAATAGTGAAGAATTAAGGAAATAATTTTTGCAGTTGACCAAATAATACTATCTTTGTATCCTTAAAAAAAATTACAATGTATTTAACATCACAAGTAAAGAAAGACATTTTCAAAAAACACGGAGGAGCTGAAAAAAATACTGGTAGCTCAGAATCGCAAATTGCGTTATTTACTCTACGTATTGATCACTTAACCGGTCATTTAAAAAATAATAAAAAAGATTTTGGTACACAACGTTCTCTATTGAATTTAGTAGGTAAACGTCGTGCGTTATTAGATTATTTAAAGAAAAACGATCTAATGCGTTACCGTGCTATCATCAAAACATTAGATATTCGTAAATAATTTTTACGAATTTAAATTATTAAGAGGGGGCATTTCGAAACAGATTCGAAATGCCTTTTTCATTAAATAATGAGATTAAAAAACACAATATAAATCAGTTCCGAAAACGTCGGAACACAAAACAAATAAATATGTCACAAATAGGAACAACACACACATTTGATATCGGCGATGGTCGTATGATATCATTAGAAACAGGAAAGTTAGCGAAACAAGCTGACGGTTCGGTAGTATTAAGATTTGGAGATACCATGATCTTAGCAACTATTGTAAGTAATAAAGATGCAAAAGAAGGTGTAGACTTTTTACCATTAACAGTTGATTATCAAGAAAAATATGCCTCAACAGGACGTTTCCCTGGAGGATTTTTTAAGCGTGAAGCAAAATTATCAGATTATGAAGTATTAATTTCTCGTATTGTTGACCGTGCTTTACGTCCTCAATTCCCTGAAGATTACCATGCAGACACACAATTAATGTTGTCTTTAATATCATCAGATAAAGAAAATTTACCCGATGCTTTAGTAGGTTTAGCAGCTTCTGCGGCTATTGCAGTAAGTGATATTCCTTTTAACGGAGCTATCAGCGAAGTACGTGTTGCTAAAATTGATGGTAAATTAGTTATCAATCCAACAAAATCTCAATTAGTTGGAAATACTTTAGAAATGATCGTTGCAGGTTCTGCTACAGACATTGCAATGGTTGAAGGTGAAATGAAAGAAGTTAGCGAAGCAGAAATGTTAGAAGCTATTAAATTTGCTCACGAAGCCATTAAAATTCAAATTAAAGAAGTAAATAATTTTGCAGTAAAAGCAGGTTTAAAAACTAAGCGCGAATATTGCCACGAAATTAATGATGCAGACCTAAAAGCAAAAGTAATGAAGGAAACTTACGATGCTGTTTATGCTGCTGCTAAAAAATTAGATCCAAACAAAAATAACCGTAAGGCTAATTTCAAAGCTCCTTTAGAAGAATTTAAAAAGCAATTTACTGCTGATGAATTAAAATTAAGAGAATCATTAATAAACAAATATTACCACGAAGTTGAATATGTTGCTGTGCGTCGTATGGCAATTGATGAGAAAGTACGTTTAGATGGTCGTAAAACAACTGATATCCGTCCTATCTGGGCTGAAGTTGGTTACCTACCTACTCCACACGGTAGCGCTGTATTTACACGTGGCGAAACGCAATCGTTAACTACAGTAACTTTAGGAACACCATTAGATAAATTAAGAATTGATGGTGCTTTTAACAGCGGTGAAGAAACGTTTATTTTACATTATAATTTCCCTGGATTTAGTACCGGTGAAGCAAAACCTAACCGTGGCGTTGGTCGTAGAGAAGTTGGACATGGTAATTTAGCTTTACGTGCATTAAAAAAAGTGGTACCTACCGATACAGGTTACACCATTCGTGTGGTAAGTGATATCTTAGAAAGTAACGGTTCATCAAGTATGGCAACAGTTTGCGCAGGTACATTAGCTTTAATGGATGCCGGTGTAAAAATTGCTAAACCGGTTGCAGGTATTGCAATGGGTTTAATTACAGATGAAAAAGGTGATTACGCTATCCTTTCAGATATTTTAGGTGATGAAGATCATTTAGGAGATATGGACTTTAAAGTGTGTGGTACTAAAGATGGTATTACTGCTGTTCAAATGGACTTAAAAGTTAATGGTTTACCATACGAAGTAATGGAAAAAGCCATGGAACAAGCTAAACAAGGTCGTTTACATATCATGAACGAAATGTTAAAGGCCTTAGATGCTCCACGCGCTGATTACAAAGAGCATGCGCCACGTTTTGAAAGACTTGTTATTGCAGGTGAATTTATTGGTGCTATTATCGGACCAGGAGGAAAAGTAATTCAAGAAATGCAAAAAGCAACCAACACAACTATTGTTATTACTGAAGTAGACAAAACCGGTGTTGTTGAAATTTTTGGAACTAATTTAACCGATGTTACTGCTGCTAAACAACGCATTAAAGGAATTGTTACAGTTCCTGAAGTTGGAGATATTTATCAAGCTAAAGTAAAAACAATTATGCCTTACGGTGCATTTGTTGAGATCATGCCTGGTAAAGACGGTTTATTGCACATTAGCGAGTACGATTGGAAACGTATTGATACTTTAGAAGGTGTTTTAAAAGAAGGAGATGTAGTTGAAGTGAAATACGTTGGTGATGATCCTAAAACTAAAAAAATTAAATTAAGTCGTAAAGCTTTATTGCCAAAGCCGGAAGGAATGGTAGAAAAGAAAGAAGCTTAGAAATTTTGAATGATACATTAAAAACCCCAATAGAAATATTGGGGTTTTTTGTTACCATAAACTTTCTCTTAACAATTAAATAAGTTACCCAACGCTTTCTATTTTAGCAACGTAATTATATTTACAAACCAGTTTAAAGAGCTAAAACCATGAAAAGCATCTATATAAAAAAAACTTTGGCACTCATAGCTCTTTGTATTCTTTTAGTGGTATTGGATAAGGTTTATACCTTAGTACCTAAAACTTTAGAAAGCAAAACCATCGTTAATAAATAATATTAACCCCTTTCGTTGCCTATATTTCTTCTGTTGATCCACTTGTATCTTCTTTTATAAAAAGAAGGTTTTCCTTTTTGGATCTTGATTACTATACCGGTTGAGTGTTGTAAATAATTGGATGAAGATTTTGGAAATCGTGTGCTAACACCATATTTAGCAACACTTTGAAAGTTAACGCCAACCGACTTTGTTAGCCAAAGATTAAAACCAAAACCAATATTTAAATTGCCACCAATTGGCAAACTTCTTACTGTTCTAAAAGTTCCGCCTAAACCATAAACAACGTATGGATTAAACCAACCTTCTGTTTTAAGCATTTGGTTAAAATCATTTTTCAAATTAACGTCCAGCGAAAGAAAAAGCCCGCTTTTTCCTACTTCATTATTTATTATTTTACTCGGCTTGTATTGATTAAAATTAAATACAGATTCAATACTAAAAGTATGCGGCAAAGACTTTTCTACGCTAATACGTGTTGGGTAAGGTCTTAAATTCCACCTTGGCCCGGCATTAAATAGTTTTTTATATGGATTTCCATCATCATCTACTACATTGCCACCAATGCCTATCATCCAATAATCATTAGCTCCTCTGCGTTTTATAGTTTTACCTTTCGACTTGGTGGTTCTAGAAGTGGTTTCTTTATCTTTAGTTGTTCTGGTAGTTGCTTTTGTTTTTTGACCAAACATGGCATGATTACTTACCACGCTTAAATATAAGACAGTAAGTATTAAAATTATGTTTGACCTTATTTTCATGTATTATAACAAATATTTTATTATTTCTCCGCAAATGAACTCAGCCGCATGGCCATCGCCATAAAATTCAGGAAATTCAAATTCTGTTTTTGCTGTTAAAGTTTCAAATGCACTTTTAATTTTTTCTTCATTCGCATCGGCAATAATGGCCGCGCCACATTTAACCAGTTCTACCCACTCTGTTTCAGATCTTAAAATAACGCAGGGTTTTTCAAAATAAAAAGCTTCTTTTTGAACGCCGCCACTATCCGTCATTACCAGTTTGCAATTTTTTTCTAAGGCCACCATTTCTAAAAATGAAGCAGGCTCGGTAATTTTAAATTGAGGATTTAAATAAATTTCTTTGTAAAGTTGCTTATCTAGATTGGTTTCTAACAACTTTGCCGTGCGCGGATGCAATGGTAATACAACATCCAAATTATGTTTTTTAGAAATATCGTTTAACGATCTAAAAAGTGCATTTAAGCGCTTAGGCTCGTCGGTATTATTATTGCGGTGAATAGTTGCAAGAATAAAATTATTTTTTTGAAGTTTTAATTTTTCAAGAATAGTTGTTTTCGTGTCGGCAACGGCACTAAAATAAAGACTGTTGTCATACATTACATCGCCGCAATGGTAGATCTTTGGATTATTTGCATTGTATGGTGGCATTGTACCAACATTAAATCCTTCTTTTATTAAATTTATTAAACCGGTTTTAGTTGGTGTAAATAAAAAAGAACTCACATGATCGCACATAATACGATTAACCTCTTCAGGCATAGCCTTATTAAAAGAGCGCAAGCCTGCTTCGATGTGTATTACCGGTACATGAATTTTTATTGCAGCAATACCTCCTGCCAAAGTTGAATTCGTATCGCCATATAACACAATCCCATTTGGTTTTTCTTTGATCAAGATCTCTTCGATACCGGCAATCATTGCAGCAGTTTGACTTCCATGACCACCACTTCCAACATTTAAATTATAATTTGGTGCAGGAATACCTAACTCATCAAAAAACACCTGACTCATATTGGCATCATAATGTTGCCCTGTATGAACGATCACTTCTTTTATCTGAGAACTATATTTATTTTTTATTGCTCTGCTCAAAGCCGCTGCTTTAATAATTTGCGGACGAGCACCAATAATTGTTACAATCTTCATCATTATCTTTTAACCTCTATTTCTAAATCTTAAATCTAACATCCTATATCTTAAATTAAAGTATCCCGTCATCTGCAAAACTGTAATACTTTTGATCACCTATGATCAAATGATCCAATAAAGCAATTTCAAAGGTTTTTAAAGCTTCTTTTAATTTTTTGGTGATACTTTTATCTTGCTCACTTGCCGTTAACTGTCCGCTTGGATGGTTGTGTGCAATTACTATCCCACTTGCATTATTTTCTATGGCTGCTTTACAAATTAATCTAACATCAACAACCGTTCCTGAAATTCCTCCCTTGCTCAAATATTCTTCTTTAACTACCTGATTGGCCCTGTTTAAGATCAATACCCAAAACTCTTCATGAGGCAAGTCACTTAAACGCTTTTGCAAGACCTTATAAGCAACATTACTTGATGTAATTTTCACCTTTTCATTGGTCTCAAAATCATTTCTTCTGCGCCCTAATTCAAAGGCCGCTGCAATGTTAACCGCTTTAGCCTCGCCAACTCCATTATATTTTTTAAGCTCTGCTAAACTCAATTTTGCGATCTGATTGATGTTATTGTTATTCTCAGACAGCATACGTTGTGCTAATTGAACTGCAGTTTCTTTTTTATTCCCCGAACCTAAAATAATAGCAATTAATTCTGCATCGCTCAAATTTTGTCTGCCAAGAGATGCTAACTTTTCTCTTGGTCGATCATCTTCTGATAACGATTTAATTGTTAAATGTTTAGGGCTATTTTTCACGGAACGCTAAAATACAAAATTGATTGACATTGCAATGAACTTTTTATACAAAGTATTTAATATTCTTGAGTACTTTTAACCGCAATTTATGGCATTTTTAAAAACCGAATCCTTACAGATATTTAAGATCAAAGAATTTCGCTTGTTTGTATTAGCCAGGTTTTTTTTAACCATTGCTGTGCAAATGCAATTTAGCACCATTTACCTTCAGGTTTATTACGAATACTCAAAAGAAGAGCTCATGCTTGGCATGATAGGCCTAACCGAAGCTGTTCCATTTGTTATTACCTCTTTTTTTAGCGGTCATGTTTCTGATAATTTTCACCGTAAGCGTATCATTCTTTTTGGTGTGTTTTTTTTATTACTCGGAGCCACCTTACTTTATTTAAATGCCGAACCCATGGTTTATTTGTTAAAAAGCGCAGGTTTAATTGCCCTCTTTGCGATAGTTTTTTTGTTTGGTATCATTCGCTCTTTTCTTGCTGCCAGTCTTCAACCCTTTATGAGTCAAATAGTGCCAAGGCAATATTATACTCACTCGGCAACATGGAATAGCACGGCATGGCACACCGGTGCTATACTCGGACCCGTTGTTGCGGGCTTAGTATACGGTTACAACAACCAACTCAATGCAAAATGGTGCCATTTATTAGAAGTGATATTTTTTGCATTGGCATTATTTTTTATCTGGCAAATTAAACACAAAGGAGAGCCTGAAAAACAAGAAAAAAAGGAATCGGTTTTAGAAGGTCTTAAAGTGGGTTTAAATTTTGTGTTCAAAAATAAAATGGTGTTAAGTGCTTTATCATTAGATCTTTTTGCGGTATTGTTTGGCGGCGCAGTTGCTCTAATTCCTGCGTTTACAGATAAAGTTTTACACTTGGGTCCGGAAGCATACGGCTTATTAAGAACGGCTCCGGCTATTGGCGCAGTTGTTATGGCTTTTATCATGGCGGTATATCCTCCATCAAAAAAAGCCGGCCAGGCCTTAATTTGGTCGGTTATTGCATTTGGGGTTTTTACAATTTTATTTGCAATGAGCACTACTTATTTAATGGCTTTTGTAATGTTGTTTTTTACCGGCGCTTTTGATAATGTAAGTGTTGTAGTACGCCACAGCATTTTGCAACTAATGACCCCCGATAATATGCGCGGGAGAGTTAGTGCCATTAACAGTGTGTTTATTGGCAGCAGTAACGAAATAGGTGCTTTTGAAAGTGGTGCAACAGCAAAACTTTTTGGTTTAGTGCCTTCTATTATTGTTGGGGGCGGTTTAACTATTTTTGTGGTTGCAGTAATTAATAAACTTAACCCAAAACTTAAAAAGTTAGATATAAATAAACTCCAATAGTGAAAAAAGACTTTTTGCATATTAAAGATTTTTTAGAGGAGAGTTATTTAAAATACAATAACAGATCGTTTATTGAAAATGATCCCATTTGTATTCCTCATTTATTCACAAAAAAAGAAGACATTGAAATTGCAGGATTTTTAGCGGCAACAATTGCCTGGGGAAACAGAAAGTCGATCATTACTAACGCTACAAAATTAATGGGTTGGATGGATAATGAACCACACCAATTTATTTTAAATCACTCAAAAAAAGAACAAAAACCTTTCGAGAATTTTGTTCATAGAACCTTTAACGGCAAAGATTGTGTGTTCTTTTTAGATTCTTTAAAAAACATTTACAAAAATCATAATGGACTGGAAGCCGCATTTTCAAATAAAAAAAACGATTCGGATTTTAATTTAAAATACAACATCGTTAATTTTCGCGATCTTTTTTTAGATACAAAACATCTTTCTCGTTCTGAAAAACACATTTCAAATCCCATAAAAAAATCGAGTGCAAAACGTTTGTGCATGTATTTAAGATGGATGGTGCGGAATGATAAAAAAGGAGTTGATTTTGGGATCTGGAAAAGCATTTCTCCTAAAGACCTTTGCTTACCATTGGATGTGCACACAGGCAATGTTAGCAGAACATTAGGTTTATTAAAGCGTACTCAAAACGATTGGCAGGCAGTTGAAGAAATCACTTCGGTATTACGAGAATTAGACCCGAAAGATCCTGTTAAATATGATTTTTCGTTATTTGGTATTGGCGTTAATAAAGATCTATAATCGAATACCAACCACCGATACGTCGTCTACCTGACCTAACCTGCCTC
>JALHPG010000066.1 GCA_022842625.1 Bacteroidia bacterium
AGTTAAGCGTTTCGCTGTTTTCCTGGCCAAATAATTGATGTAAGTTTTTTGAGGTAACAAACGAAATGTTTCTGTTGGTTATCTGATCAATTATTTTTGAAACATCTAAGCTGCTGTTTTTGCTTTTTAAATAAGTTCCAAAAATTGGCTGGCGCAATAATGCAATTAAGTCTTTATGATAAATGGTTTTAAATTGCCGGTTTTGTTTCGAAAAACTTAACTGCAATTGTAACAACTGTTCTATTAAACTATAGGTAGAAGTGTAGCGCAATGGATATTCCATAGTGATGTTCACATGCTCAACCGATGCCGGTAATTGCTGTAACACAGGCCACAATAATTTTTCATTCGCTAAAACAACAGCTACTTTATCTAAAGGAATATTGTCATCAATAAATTTTTGAATGGTTTGTTTTACAACTTGCGCCTGCCCAATTTGTTTTGGTACAGAAATTATTTTAATATTTTTTTCTTCATTAAAATGATCTTGAACAAAGGAAGGTTCGCGTTGCTGAAAAAGAGCGAAATTATTTCTTAAAAATAAGCCTGCTTCCTGATTTTTATCTTTTAAATAATAGTTGTCGGCATCCCATAAAATATCGGCTTTTTTTTGCTGGTATAATTTATTAAAGATGTTTAATTCTGCCGCGTTTAATGCGTTAAAACCACAAAAAATCAGTTTATGGAATTTATTGGGGTATTGGCTGTTATCAAAATTAAGTACCGCGTGTTTATAGGCTAAACCTTGATACGCCCATTTTTTTGAAACTAAAAAACTGCTAAAGTGTTTGTAAATGGCACCCAAACTATTCATGAATTTTAAATAGTTGGTTTGGTATTCAGTTAGGGTTTCGGCTCCAAGACTCCAATTTTCTAGTACTTTAATATCTTTAAGATTTTCATAAAGTTGCTCTGAGTCGGCAAGGTATCTGTCTATCTCATTAAAATCCTGTAAGATCAGTTGTCCCCATTTAGCAAAACTGTCAAAATTTTCGGCTTCTGCGCCATAGCATATTTTATAGCTGTCGTATAAATGGCAAATAAGGTCTATCTCTTCAAGTGTTTTTAACTCGCTTAATTCGGTAATTAATTCTTCGGCACTTATTATGGTTGGCAGCCAAATGGTTTTGCCGTAGGTTTGCGCTAAATAATTCTTAAAAAAAAGTGCACCCCTTTTATTTGGTAAAATAATACAGAGTTGTTCTAAATTATCTTTGTAATTTTCGTGAACGTATTCTGCTATTAATTTTAAAAAGGGCTTCGCCATGGATCTTAAAGATATAAACTTTCCTGTTTACCGTAAGTATAAAAATAACAAGAGTTATTTTAAAATTATACAACCAAAACTTTTTGAGGAAATACAGATCATTGGCAGTAAAAAGATCATTAAAGAGGTGGAGGCAAAACAATTTCCGGAGATGCTTTTTATTAGCGACCTGATCTTAAATTATTCTGTAATGGCTGATGAAATAAGCGAAGAGGAGTATTTGAGGGTTAGGGATAATTTCTTGCCTTGAAATTTTAATTAGTTCTTTTTCTTTGGCGTCTTAAATCCGATCAGTTTGCGCGGTTTGGGATTTTCCTTTTTTTCCATCAATTCATCCAGGTATTGAAAAACCACTTCTATGTTTTTAGAATTATTATCTGTTTTCCTTCTAATTTCTTCTATTGCCAAGCGTAGTTCTGTATTATCAATAAGCATTCTTCTAAGTGCAACAAATGCACGCATTATCGCTATGATCGTTTCTTTTGCACGTTTACTTTTTAAAACACTTGATAGCATGGCTACTCCTATTTCGGTAAATGCGAATGGTTGCGAACCACCAAAGTTCTGTTTGGAAGGTATCACATTTTGTGATACCAACATTGCCATTTCACCTTCAGTAAGCACGAACATGAAATCAGAAGGAAATAGATCTTTATTCCTTCGTACAGACTGTTTTAAAGCTCTGTTTTCTACTTTATATAATTCTGCAAGGTGAAGATCCAACATAACCTTTTGGCCCCTTATAAAATAAATCTGATTCATTATTACCTCGTTGGGTATCGCTACTGCAGTTTGTCTTTTTGCCATTTTATTTTTTAATTCATTATCAGTTTTTATTTCTTTAACAACACGAAATTAAAAGATACAATTCGCCATGATAGCTACGAATTATAGTATTTCTTTCTTTAGTTTTTGGTTAGAATGTTTCCTCCTCACTATAGTTACTGAGGCTTTGAGCGCCCCCTCTTATGGATTAATACTTAATGCCTAGGAATTTGTCACTTTGTCTCAAGCAAAAAAATGCTAAGCTCGGCCAAATGTCGTTCCGGTCAGTAACAAAAACTGTTTTTAAGTATATCCTTCTCGGCGCGCATTGCAAAGGGCAGTAAAATGTAACTATAAGCGGCAATAATTTATAAAAAAATGAAATCAGAAAAATCATTATATAAATCCCTAAATCTTCTTAAATTTGAAGTCTTAAAATAAAAAATAATATGAGCCGCATTCGCATTAAAGAGATTCTAAAAACTACGCCAACAGAACAAACCATTACTGTTAAAGGTTGGGTACGTACCTTCAGAAACAATTCCTTCATCGCATTGAACGATGGCTCTACAAATAATAATTTACAGGTAGTGGTTGATTTTACAACTACAGCAGAAGAAATTCTTAAACGTATTACAACCGGTGCTGCTGTTAGCGCAACTGGAATTTTAATTGCTTCACAAGGTAAAGGACAAACGGTTGAATTGAAAGCCACTTCGGTTGAAATTATTGGAGATAGCGATGCTGAAAAATATCCGCTACAACCAAAAAAACATAGTCTTGAGTTTTTACGTGAGATCGCACATTTACGTTTTCGTACCAACACGTTTGGCGCTGTGTTTCGTGTGCGTAATAGTTTAGCGTTTGCTGTACATAAATTTTTTAACGAAAAGGGATTCTTATACATTCATACGCCTATCATTACTTCCAGCGATGCTGAAGGTGCAGGGGAGATGTTTCATGTAACTAATTTTGATATTGCAAACCCGCCAAAGGATGAGAACGGAGCAATTGATTACAAACAAGATTTTTTTGGTAAGTCTGTAAACCTTACAGTATCGGGTCAATTAGAAGGCGAGTTAGCTGCTATGGCCTTTTCTGATATTTATACTTTTGGTCCAACTTTTAGAGCAGAGAATAGTAATACTGCCCGTCACTTAGCCGAGTTCTGGATGATAGAGCCGGAGATGGCTTTTTATGAGTTGAAAGATAACATGGATCTTGCAGAAGAAATGTTGCAATACGTTATTAAATATGCTTTAGATAATAATTTAGAAGATATTACATTTTTATCGCAACGTTTAGAGGAAGAAGAAAAACAAAAGCCTCAAAATGAGCGTGCAGAATTATCCTTATTGGATAAATTAAATTTCTGTTTAGAAAATAAATTTGAGCGCGTTACTTATACGCAAGCAATTGAAATTTTAAGAGAGAGTAATCATAACAAGAAAAAGAAATTTCAATATTTAGTTGATAAGTGGGGTGTTGATCTTCAAAGTGAGCACGAGCGTTATTTGGTAGAAAAGCATTTTAAAAAACCGGTAATTTTAACGGATTATCCAAAAGAAATAAAATCGTTTTACATGCGTCAGAATGATGATGGAAAAACAGTAGCGGCAATGGATATTTTATTTCCGGGAATTGGCGAAATTATCGGAGGTTCTCAGCGTGAAGAGCGTTTAGAGAAATTAGAAACACGCATGAATGAAATTGGAATTCCTTTAGATGAATTGTCGTGGTATTTAGATACAAGAAGATTTGGATCTTGTCCGCATGCCGGATTTGGCTTAGGTTTTGAGCGTTTGGTTTTATTTGTAACAGGTATGACCAACATTCGTGATGTTATTCCTTTTCCTCGTACACCAAAAAATTGTGAGTTTTAATTGAAGCTAATTAAAGCTCTTCGATCAGTCTTGCACTTCCTTCGCCAACAATAAAAATTTTATTTTCTATTTGTTTTTTATTTAAGAGTTGCTCTATTCTTTCGGGATGAGTGTCTGTAATAAATACTTGTCCAAAATCATCGCCGCTTACCATTTCTAATAATTTGGTAAAACGCTCCTCATCTAATTTATCATACACATCATCCAATAGTAATAATGGCTTTGTGTTTTTTTGTTCTTTAATAAATTCGAATTGCGCTAATTTTAATGCCAACAAATATGATTTTTGTTGTCCTTGTGATGCGAATTTTTTTAAACTGAAACCATTCAATGTAAAATCAAGATCATCCTTGTGCGGACCAACTGTGGTGTAATGTACCGCTCTGTCGCGCGCAAGCGAAGTGATGATGGCTGTTTTAAAATCTTTTTCGCCTAAACTATTTTCGTATTGTAAAGCAACTTCTTCTTTACTATCGCTAATAAATTGATAGTGTCGGTTAAATAAAGGAATAAAATGTTTTAAAAATTGTTGTCTGATCTCTAAAATAGATCGTCCGTAGTTGATCAGTTGATCGTCCCAGATCTCTAGTGTTTCCGAATCAAAGGTTCTGTTCTCATAGAACTGTTTTAATAAAGCATTACGTTGTTTTAAAACGTGTATGTATGAAATTAATTTATCTAAATAAACCTTATCGTATTGCGAAATAATACCATCTAAAAATTTACGACGCACTTCGCTGCTTCCATTGATCAATTCTGCATCACTTGGTGATATCATAACTAATGGAAATTGTCCAATATGTTCGCTTAGGCGTTCGTATTCTTTTTTGTTTTTTTTGAAGATCTTTTTTTGATTACGTTTTAACCCACAATAAACCTCCGAAAGTTCACCCGATCGGTCAAAATTACCTTGAAGTACAAAAAAGCCCTCGTTGTGTTTAATATTCTGACTATCAATAGAATTGAAAAAACTTTTACAGAATGAGAGATAATGTATAGCATCCAATAAATTGGTCTTGCCCATGCCGTTATTTCCCACAAAACAGTTTATTTTTCTAGAGAATTGCCCCTCAAATTCGGAGTAATTTTTGAAGTTAATTATGGAAAGGTGCTTTAAATACATGGAATTTAGCAAAAATACGCCTTTTTTGGGTGGTTTTTTAGCCCTCAAATTAGATTTTTACGTAAAAAAGGCTATTTTTGCAGACTAATTTTACGAATAAATGGCTGATTTAAAAGACGAAACAACTGTAGACAATACTGAAGTTAATGATACTATCGAGTATACAGTAGAGGAAGCAAACAATAAAGCGATTGACCCAAGCTTAGAAGGGATTCAACTTTTTTATGAAAAAAATAAAAAGATGATCACTTATGTTGGCGGTGGTTTAGTGGTTTTGATCGCTGCCGTATTGTATTATAAAATGATGTATTTACCTGAAAAGGAAAATGAGGCATCTAATGAAATTTTCTGGGCACAAAATTATTTTGAGGTAGATAGTTTTAATATCGCTTTAAAAGGTGGAGTAACTGTTATGTCGCCTGATGGTCAAAAACAAATTATGGGTTTTGAGCAAATTGCAGACGAGTACAGCATGACTAAATCAGGAAGTTTAGCGAACTATTGTGCAGGTATTTGTTATTTACGTACCGGTAAATTTGAGCAAGCTATTGAGTTTTTACAAAAATACAGTGGTGATGATGAAATGATCGCTCCTATTGCTGTAGGCGCTATTGGCGATGCTAATATGGAATTAAATAAAGTTGACGAAGCAATTAAATTTTATTTAAAAGCTGCTGAAAAAAGTAACAATAATTTCACAACGCCATTTTATCTTAAAAAAGCAGGTTTTGCTTATGAGCAAAAATCTAATTTTTCTGAAGCTTTAGCTTTATATGAGCGTATTCAAAAAGAATATGGCAAGAGCAATGAAGGAAAAGAAATTGAAAGAGACATTGCTAAAGTAAAAGCTTTGGGTAATTTATAATTAATAAAATTTTTTAATAAAAAGTCTGCCTACAAGCAGACTTTTTTTATTTTGGAAACTATGAGCAGTGTAAACAAAAATTTATCGGTAACAGAAGGCAGTGAAATACCAAGCGCTAAAGATTTTAAATTTGGGGTTGTATACTCTGAGTGGAATTATGAAGTAACAAATGCCTTAAAAGAAGGCGCTGTTAAAACATTATTGGCCAATGGGGCTAAGCAAGAAAATATTTTAATTAAAACAGTGCCCGGAAGTTTTGAGTTAACGCTTGGCGCACAATATTTGGCTGAGTTTACAGAAGTGGATGCTATCATTTGTTTAGGATGTGTAATACAAGGCGAGACCCGTCACTTCGATTTTATTTGTGATGCAGTAGCAAAAGGCATTACAGACCTTAACATTAAATATAACCAACCATTTATTTTTGGCGTATTAACGCCTGAGAATCAACAACAGGCATTAGATAGAGCCGGTGGAAAGCATGGTAACAAAGGCGATGAAGCCGCTGTTACAGCAATTAAAATGCTTGCTTTAAGAAATAGTTTTACGGTGTAATAATTCTAGAGTTCTCCTTTATCAAAATTTAAATTTTGATTTAATAAAGAGCCAAACAGATCTTTAAAGGTAGTGCCATCTGCTAATTTATTTTTGCTTAGTAAAGAATGTTCTGCTAAACCATGTAATGCAAATTCCATTAAAACAAATTTATCGGCGCCTTTTACATTTGGATGATATTTAGTTACAAGGTCTTCCAAGCCATCTACGATAGTTAATGCCGACGAATATACTTTATCGTTTTCCTGATCAAGAAGATCTAAAATATTATTTTGAGAGAACCAATTAATGATGGTTGAATAATCTGATTGTTCTTTTTTACGTTTTAATTTTGCAGGATCGGGAAATAATTGAATAAACGAATTTCTTATTGCTAAACTAATTAAGTTTTGTGCAATGATGGCCGGGCCTTCTTGTTCGCCTTCGTAAACCAATTCTATTTTGCCATTAATGGCTGGAACAGCAGAGTATAAGTCGCTTATGCGAGCATAAGAGTAGGGTAGACCATTTTTTAAGAAACGTAATTCGGCAGCGCTAATTAAGCTTTCGTAAGCACTGATAGTTAAACGTGCGCTTACACCACTTTTAGCATCTACAAATTCGCTCGTGCGTGCTTCGATAGCAATTTGTTCTACTAAATTTTTTAAAATTTCAGGAACTTCAATTTCTTTTTGTTGCTTATTTAATTTTGCTTGATCTTGTGTGATCTGTTTAGAGTGCTCTATCGATCTTGGATAATGCGTTAAGATCTGAGAGCCTATTCTATCTTTTAATGGTGTAACAATACTTCCACGATTAGTGTAATCTTCAGGGTTTGCCGTAAACACAAATTGAAGATCTAAAGGTATGCGTAAATTAAATCCACGGATTTGCACATCACCTTCTTGTAAGATATTAAATAAGGCAACTTGTAAACGTGCTTGCAGATCGGGTAATTCATTTATTACAAAAATAAAACGATTACTTCGAGGAATTAATCCGTAATGAATTACGTTTTCATCGGCAAATGATAATTTTAAATTGGCGGCTTTAATTGGATCAAGATCGCCAATAAGATCGGCAACACTTACATCAGGGGTTGCTAATTTTTCAGCAAAACGTTCGTTACGATGGATCCAATTGATTGGTGTGTTATCTCCTTTTTCGGTTATTAAATTTTTAGCAAAGTTTGAGATAGGTTGTAACGGATCGTCGTTTAAAGGACTGCCGGCAACCACCGGAATATATTCATCTAATAAATTAACAAGTTGTCTTGCCATTTTTGTTTTAGCTTGACCACGCAAACCTAAAAATAAAATATTGTGGCGACTTAAAATTGCGCGTTCTAATTCAGGAATAACGGTTTCTTCATAACCAAAAATACCATCAAAAATTGGCTGCTTATTTTTAAGTTTAGTAATTAAATTTTCGCGAAGCTCATCTTTAATACTTAAAAATTTGTAATCGGTTTTTTTTAATTCGCCTAATGTTTTTATTGTTGGTTGTGCCATAATTTTAATTTTTATACTATTTTAGTCTTGCTTCTTGTGTCCTTTATCTTGAATCAATTTAAATTTTCTTCCGTTTCTTATTTGTGTAATCTCTAAAGATCATTTCACCTAATCCTTTTAATCCGGTAAAGTAAGCCTTGCCCTGATTAGCTTCGGTAAACTCATCAATAAAATTTTGCAGGTAACGGTCGTTAGCCACCATAAATGTGGTGATGTCAATTTTGCTTCGCTTACAAGCTGTTGCAAGTGTTAAACATTTATTTACTATACGTCTGTCTAAACCATTACTATTCATGTAATATTGCCCATTCTCTTTTAAACAAGATGGTTTGCCATCGGTGATCATAAAAATTTGTTTGTTGCTGGCTTTCTTTTTTCGGAGGATAGACATTGCTAACTCTAAACCTGCAACTGTGTTTGTATGGTATGGGCCTACTTGTAAGTAGGGAAGATCTTTCACTTGAATAGGCCAGGCATCGTTTCCAAAAACAATAATATCCAAACTATCTTTAGAATAATTTCGTTTTATCATTTCGGCCATTGCCATGGCTACCATTTTTGCAGGTGTGATGCGGTCTTCGCCGTATAGGATCATACTGTGGCTGATGTCGATCATTAGCACGGTGGCAGTTTGAGTTTTAAATTCTTGTTCGCCAACAAGCAGATCATTTTCAGTTAAAATAAAATCTTGCGTGCCGTTATTTATTTGTGCTTGTTTTATAGAATCGATCATGGCAATACTTTGCGGTGAATCGCCAAACTCATAAGCTCTTAGGTCGCTAGTAGTTTCTTCGCCGTTTTTGCCGGTAAATTTTGTTTTGTGATTTCCACTTGCGCCTTTTTTTAGTTTGCCAAAAATATGTTCTAAGGCATTGTTGCGAATGGCCTGTTCGGTTTTTGGGGTTATTGCCATTCCGCCAGTACCATCTTTTTTGTCCCGCAAGTAGCCGCGTTTTTTTAATTCTGCAATAAAGTCATCTAAGGTGTAATCTTTGTTAGTAAGATCGTATTCCTTGTCTAGTTGTTTAAACCAATCAAGTGCTTCTTCCACATCGCCACTGGTGTGTGTGATAAGCTGTTTAAAGATCTTAAACAATTCATCAAACTTCGATTTTGGATCGGCTATAAAATTTTTAAATCTGTATCCTAGCACTATTAATAAACAATTTATGTAGCATAAAGTTGTAAATTTTTTACGGAAACTAATGTTAATTTAATGGAAAGTATTTTGAGTATAATTGAACTGTCACCCCAAGAATTGTGTTGATTTGATAAAACAATCAATCTCTACAAACCTTACAGGAAACAGTTTCAGGTTGCACGCCTTGATGCAGTATTTGTTTTTGTTTTGAGTTGTTGCGAAAAACAGTAATGCCTTTTGCTTTTTGTTTCCAGGCTGTTATGAACGCATCACTAATATTTTTTACAGATGCTTCTTGCGGCAGGTTAATAGTTTTAGATACTGCGTTATCGGTATATTTTTGAAAAGCAATTTGATGTTTTAAGTGCCATTCGGGATCTATCTCTAAGGCAGTTTTAAATAAGTGTTTTATTTTTTTTGGTAATTGTGTATTTGCAATGTTGCCAAATTGCAATACATGATCGATCAATTTTTTGGAATAAAGATGATGAGTTTTTAGATAATTAATGAATAAGGGATTGATCTCTAAAAGCGTTTCGTTATTCAAAACATTTTCTCTTCTTACAACTAAGGCAAATAAAGGTTCAATAGATGAGCTTGTGTTAGCAATAATTGAAATGGTGCCTGTTGGGGCAATACTTGTGCGGGTTGCGTTTCTAATTGGTGTTTTGGGATAATAACTACTGTTTTCCCAATTTGAAAACACACCGCGCTCTTTCGCAACAGCAGACGATGCCTTTGCACTTGTTGAATTTATAAACTTCATTAACTTGTCTGCAAAAGTTATGGCCTTGGCAGAGGCATAAGGAATCTCTAATAAAATTAATAAGTTGGCCCAGCCCATTATGCCTAGGCCAATTTTTCTATTGCCTTTAACCATGGCATTAATTTCAGGAAGCAAATAATCATTCATTTCAATTACATTATCCAAAAATCTTATGGCAATGGTTATTGTTCTTTCTAATTCTTTCCAGTTAATTTTTTTGGAATTTTTTTCAACGAATTTCGCCATGTCAATGGAGCCTAAATTGCATGCTTCGTATGGCAATAGAGGAACTTCGCCACAAGGGTTGGTGCAGGTTATTTTACCTATTGAGGGTGTAGGATTACTTTTGTTTATAGTATCAATAAATACAAGGCCGGGATCGCCGGTTTGCCAGGCGTTTTCGGTTATTAGATCCCATAAATAGCGCGCCTTTATTTTTTTTGAAATTTTTCCGGATGTTGGGTGTTTTAATTTCCATTCATTATTCTTTAGAACAGCTTCCATAAAACTGTCGTAGATGCCAACCGAAATATTAAAATTCTTCAATTCTTTTTCGGTATTTTTTACTTTAATAAATTCTTCAATATCGGGATGATCGATATTGAGTATTCCCATGTTAGCGCCTCGTCGTTTGCCACCTTGTTTAATATATTCTGTAGCCACATCAAATATTTTCAAAAACGAAACCGGGCCTGATGAGCTGCCTGAATTAGGCGAGATAAAATCTCCATTGGAGCGCAATGCCGAAAAATTAAAACCTGTGCCGCCGCCGCTTTGATGAATTAATGCTGTATTTTTTAAAGTTGTAAAAATATTTTCAATGCTATCTCCAATTGGTAAAACAAAACAAGCGCTTAGCTGACCTTCAGGTGTTCCTGCGTTCATTAACGTTGGCGAGTTGGGTAAAAATTTTAAACTGCTAAGTATCCCAAAAAATTCTCCCTGCCATTTTTTTACATCTTTAGTAGTACCATATTTAAGTTCGGCTTTTGCAATATGAGAGGCAACCCGAGTAAATAATTGCTTCGGACTTTCAATTATAGATCCATTTGCATTCTTAAGTAAATAACGACTCTGTAAAACCTTTAGGGCGTTTTTGGATAGTTCCATATTGAGAGTTGTTTTATAAGTTTGTTTAAATGATGACCTTAAACTTCGTTCTCTCTAAGATACAAAAGATATTGATTTTATATAGAAAAGTTGATCACTTTGCAGACTGATTGTTGTCATGAAATTTGCTGCGGAATCTAGCAAGCGCAATGCTTTAATATCTCAAATGATCATCAAAACAAACTTAACTGTGCTTCGTTGGCTTTATAGTTAAAATCGCTAAGATTAAATTCGAATTTTCCGTTTGTTTTAATAAAGCGTTCTCTGGAGAGTTTAAATAATTGCATGATGGATTCGGCAATTTTTCCTTCGCCACGCATACGAACGCCCTTGCGTGTATCGCTTACCTTGCCGCCATGGCATTCGCAAATTTGATTCCAAACTTTATCGGCTCTGTCGGGAAAATTTTTTACCAACCAATCTTTAAAGATATGTTCAACAGCGCCGTTTAATCTTACAATGGTAATGCCGGCACTTGTTGCACCTGCGTTTCCGGCTTGTTCTAAAATATCGGGTATCTCATGATTATTAATACCCGGTATAATTGGCGCTACCATTATGCCGCAGGGTATATTGTTTTTTGCTAAGGTCTCTACAGTTGCCATTCTACTTTTATAGGTTGCAGTTCTTGGCTCTAACAGCTGACGAACTTTTTCGTCGGTACCTGTAATGGAGATCATTACATGTACCAAGTTATGTTTCGCCAGTTCTGTTAGAATATCAAGATCTCTGGTAATTAAAGCGTTTTTGGTAATTATGGCAACAGGATGTTTATACTTTAAACAGGTTTGTAAAATCTTTCTGGTTATTTCCAGTTCACGCTCTACCGGCTGATAACAGTCTGTATTACCCGAAAGCATGATAGGTTCAGGTTTCCATTTTTTATTACTAAATGTTTTTTCGAGTAATTCTATGGTGTTTTTTTTGACAATTATCTTACGTTCAAAATCTAATCCGGCACTGTAACCCCAATACTCATGGGTATTACGCGCGTAACAATAAATACAGCCGTGTTCACATCCCTGATAAGGATTAAGTGAGTAACCTAAACCAATATCGGTACTTTCTACTTTATTAATAATGGTTTTTGGGTAAGTATAAATAACTTCTGTTTTTTCTTTTTGAAGAAATTCCTCATCTAAACCCTCAATATGCTCTTGCGAATATTGGTTTTTAAGGAACCTATTATTAGTATTCACTTGCGCACCTCTGCCCTTAAAATAACTTGTAATTGCGGTTTCCATAGGTTTTTCTTAAAGTAAAGGTATTTCAAATTATAGCAGAGTAATGCTATGATTTGTAGTATTTTAAAATTTAACCAATTGTTTATGGAATTTGTATTTTTGGTACATCTTTATTTAAAGTTTGAAATGAAAAATTATAGACTACTTTTTGTTGTATTAGCCATTTCGTGTTTGGGTTTATTTGGCCAAAAAACTAAAAAACAAATTGGTAGCACTACACCAGTTTTAAAAAAGATCAGCATTAGTGGTGTGGTAATGCAAACATCTTCTTATTGCGGTGGGGCAGAAATGCCTCCTGAACTATTTGAAGAGTATTCAAAACCCCGCCCTTATAATGGTAAGGTTTTTTATATCCGAAAAGGAAAAGTAAATTCAATAAACGAACCTGTGGTTTTAAGTTTTACGGTAAATGCTTCGGGTACTTTTTCTTTTCAATTGCCAGCGGGTATATATTCTATTTTTCAAGAACCTCAATTAAAACCTTTTAATAAAAAAGAATATCCCCTAGGTTCTTACACAAGCGAAGAAATTGAGTGTCTCAAAAAATGGTGGATGAAGCCATATTTTGTTTTAGAAATTAAAGAAAAGGATATTACAAATTTAAATTTCAACTTCCATCATGAATGCTTTGCAATAAATGATATTCCTTGTTTGCAATATAATGGGCCAATGCCGCCGTAACGATATTATTCTATAATGATATCATGACGATAGAGAAGATTTGGTAAATCGTGCAGTAAAAATTTGGCTTTTTTAATATTGTTAAGTTCAGGGTCAATCAGAAAATTTTTACAAGTAGTAAAATCAATTGTAGCCAGATTTGTATTTGCAAAAAGAGTTTCATGCAGGTCGCAATTCGTTATAGTTGATTTTGATAGATCTGCTTGGGTAAAATTAGCGTTATGAATTTTACAATTTTTAAATGAACTTTTGTTTAATTTTTTACTATCAAACGAGGCATAGTCTAAAAGACAATTTTCGAAATGCAGCTCAAGGGCAAAATCTATTGTCTTTGAAAAATTTAAACCTAATAACTTGCAGTCAAAAAATGAAACATTTTGCAGTCTGCTATTCGCGGTATTTAAATTACTGAGATTACAATTTCTGAAATTGCAATCAATAAAATTTAAATCGGATAGTTCTGAAAACTGACAGTTAATAAATTCATAATTATTAAAATCCTGGTGCTGATTATTTTGTGATGATAGATTTACCTCTCTTAGGACTTCTTTATGTCGAAATTGTTTACCCATTTTTGGTATCAATAAAGAGTTTAAAAAATAAAAAGGGAATCCGATAGATTCCCTTTTTGATATAAAAAAGTATATTTAATTATTGTACTTTAACCCACTTCATGCGGATTTGAGATCCTTTTATCTTATTTTTTGGAGTAATTAATAATGTTTTTCCTTTAATTTCAAATTCTCTGCTTAAAATGGCTCCAACACTTTCAGGATTTGTAGATGAAAGGATTTTATTATCTATTACATTTCCTTCAACTTTATATTCGGCAAAATAAATTAAATTATTGCCATGGTAACTTGCCAATACTTTTTTACCAATACTATCATTTTTTTTACTAAGATCAAACTCATGATAGTCTGCTGGTGTTATTTGCACGGCCATATGTCCTTCTCCGTCAAATAAAATATAGCCTACGTAACCAATTCTGCTGGTTTCAGTTGACCATTTTTTGGAAAGGGTATCGAATGATTCGTACTTATCCAACATCCATAAACCTTTAAAAATTTGGTTTGAATTAGCAGGTTTTTTTTGACTTTTAGCAGTAAAAGAAATGGCTAAAAATAATAGTGCGTAAAGTATGGTTTTTGTTTTCATAGGATCTTAATAATTTAAAGGTAAAAATAATTTCCGACCAAACAAATCTAAATTTTGTATTGTTTTTTATAAAATGCTTTAGTTTTTAGCATTTTCATCTTTAAAGATCTTAACCCCTTTTCTGATTATAAATCGTGAAAATGCCATTAATAACAATGGGCCAATTAAAGTGCCTAATGAATAGCCAATGGCATCGGAATTAAATTGTTTTGATGATAATAATGTAAAGCATTTTAGTAGAACTAAAAGCGAATAAATTACAAAGGAAGAACCTATTAAAATTAAAAGAACGGCTAAAAGTTTTTTCATTTTAGTTTAATGAAATAGTTTTCATCATTTCTTTAGTTAGTTTTTTTAATTTGAATTTATAGGTCATTACATCTTTGTCATCAATAATAGTTACCACTTTTGTTTTGTTATTGTACGACCATTTTCCTTCTACATAATAATGCAAATCTGTTGCACCTACTTGTAAAAATTTGCATGTGCCGGTTTTAAAAAATTCTATTTCTAAGCGGAACATTCTGGGGCCGAATTTTTCATAGGTGCAGGGTCTGTAAACTTCAAACTTAGTTTTCTCATTATTTTCTTCATAAGAGGCTTTCCAGCATTTGAAAAATCCTTCCGGCGGCAATGACTCTTTCTTTTGAGCATTAGCGCTTATATATAAAAACATACAAACAAATAGGATGATTTTTTTGATCATAAGAGGTAGTTCTGAAACTATTTTTTTAAAGGTTAGGAACCGTATCGCCATTTTTTTAATTGATCGTCGGAGTTTTTTAACCCAACAATATCTATCAATTGTAAGTAATATTTATAAACTCTATCTAGGTCTTCAGAACTTAGTTCGTTAAAATAAGGGTCAAATCGGCCTAGACCTAGTTTAATTTTAGCGCGGTAATTCTCATTAGAAGGGTTACCGGATGCAACCTCCAGAAAGTCTTTGGCCGATTCGTTTATTAATTCTGTTAGTTTAGTTTTAAGCGCTTTATTAGTTATGCCGGGGTACATTAAAACAGCATCAGGTAAAAATTTCTTTTCTTTTATGAAGGACTCCAGGCCGTTGATCACAATACTTTTAGTGCTGCCAACAGTTGGATCGTTGCTACTGTTTAACTTGGGGGTTAACGAAATAAAAAATAGTAATATAAATACTCTCCCAAATTTTTTCATAGTTATTTTTTAATTAGATTGAAAGTAATACATACCGTTAAATACAAGGCCAATATTTCTGAAGACTTATTCACAAAAAATCCTTTTGCGTTTTACCTAATTGGAAAATTTAATTTGCGCGACTGTTTTAAAATGAATTTAAAATTTAACAAGAGTGTTTTATGGTAATAGACGCAACCTGATAGTTTTGTTTTAATTAAGGCAGTAATTGCTATAAGGAATCGGAATAAATTAAACCCTTAAAGTTGAGCAGTGTACATGAAAAACTTCTAAAGAAATCGGCAAGGTGGATTTATTTTTTTATACCAGTTTTACGCCGATCACAGTAACATCATCCACTTGTTCTAAATTCCCGTGCCATTTTTTAAAGATATCATCTAAATATATTTTTTGCTGCTGCATAGGCAAATGATATATGGATGTGATTTGTTGTTTGAGTTGTTTCGACATGAATTTTTTTCCTTTTGATCCGCCAAATTGATCGGCAAATCCATCAGTAAATAAATAAATAGTATCTCCTATTCTTGCAATAATTTCTTGTTGGGTAAACGGCTTAATGTTAGAGTGGTATCCTACCGGCTGTTTATCGCCTTTAAACTCGGTCATGGTGATAGTTCCCGAATTATCAGAAACCAAAAACATTGAATTGTTAGCCCCGGAAAAATTAATTTTTACTTCACCATTAGTTGTTTCCTTAAAAATTGATATTAATGAAACGTCCATTCCGTCTTTTCCACCGGTTTCACTTTTATCCGGATTTAGGGCTTCAATAATTTTATTTCTTAACTCTTCTAATATTTTTGAAGTTTGCATAACAGTTTGCGAACGCGAAATTTCATTTAAAATACTAACGCCAATTAAACTCATAAAGGCACCCGGTATTCCGTGGCCTGTGCAATCAGCACAAACAATAATAGTTCTGTCGGGTAAATCAAAAGCCAGATAAAAGTCGCCACTAACAATATCACGAGGCTTAAATAAAATAAAATGTTCCTTTAGTATATTATTAATTACTTTCTCGGAGGTTAAAAAACTTTGTTGGATGCGTTTAGCATAATTAATACTATCTGTAATGTTTTGATTTTTTTCTGCAATTTGGTTGTTAGCAAACTGAAGTGCTCCGTTTTTTTCTTCGATAATTTCGTTTTGTTTAAGGATCTTTTTATTTGCTGTTCTAATTTTTATGTAAGAATAAATTCCTATTAATGCTATAACAATTAAAATGCTATAAAACCACCAGGTGCGCCAAAACGGAGGAGCAATTGTAAATTTGAACACTAAAGGGTTTTTATTCCACACGCCTTCTCCGTTGTTTGCTAAAACTATAAATTCATAATTTCCGGGCGGAATATTGGAATATGAAGCATCTGTTTTATTTGATACTCGCCAATCTTTATCAACTCCTTTTAAAATGTATTTGTAATTTACTTTTTCGGGTGTAGTATGGCTTACACCAATAAAATAAAAGGTAAGATAGTTTTTATCGTAAGGTAATTCTAAATTATAAGGGATATTGTTATCATTTACCGAATCAGAATACATTTTCCAATTTGTTGGTTGAAAAAAGAGATCAATGCTTTTTAGTTTAGTTAACGGTTCTAATGTATTTTCTTTATCAAATTCCGATTGATAAACCATTAAACCTTTAGAGGTTCCTATCATAAGTTGACCGGCCTTATTAATGATCAAAGAATTTAGAATACACTCTAGCCCCATAAAGCCATCGGCAGGCCCAAAATGTTTTATTTTATAAGTTCCATTTTGAAAGCTTATTTTATCAATGCCGTTTGATAAGCCTGTCCAAATTGTTCCGTTATTATCAATTACAATCGAGTTTATTTCGTTAGAGGTTAGACCCTGTTTGGTGGAAAGGTTAACAAACTGGTTATTGCTATATTTGAATATACCGGATTCTGTAGCGAACCAAAGATCGTTGTTTTTATCGGTAATGATATTATTAACTCGTTTTTGTGAAAACCCATCTTTTTCGGTAAAGTGTTTTACGTTTACCCCATCGTATTTAAATAAACCGTCATCTGTTCCAAACCAAAAATCCCCTTGCTTATCCTGGAAGATTTTAAAGACATAATTTTTTGTTATCGAAATATCTTTAAATGGTTGAATAAAACCATCAATTATTTTTGCAAGACCTACCTGGGTACCAACCCAAATTATTCCTTTATTATCTATAAATATATCTAAAATCGTATTCCATTTACTGTTAACATCTTTGCAAATGGTTCTACTAAATTTTTTGCCATTGTAGGTAAGTAAACCATTACTTGTTCCTATCAAAAAATTTCCATTTTTATCTTCTGTAATAGCCCAAATATCTGCACTTCCACCTAATTCGATATTTGTATAATTAGTATATTTTTTATCTTTATAAATAGTTATTCCTTGCTTTGAACCAATCCAAAGATCGCCCGATCTGCTTTGATATATCTTTTTAACCTGATCGAATAGTAATCCGTCTTTTGTGGTGTACATAAAAAACCGTTCTCCGGCTAGTTTTGAAATCCCATTTTGATCGGAAGCAAACCAAATGTTAGCTTCTTTATCCTGAAATATTTTCCAAATACTATTATCAACGAGTCCATTTTGTTTTTTAAATACAGAAACCGTTCCGTTATGGCTTTGCTTTAATAAACCATTAGTGGTACCTATCCATAAGTTTTTTTCCTTGTCGAAAAAGCCGCTGTAATAGGTTGCGGTTGAGTCTATATTTGCGGGATTAATATGGCGTAATTTATCATTGTGTAATTCAGAAAGTCCTTCTCCGGTGAAGACCCAAAATTTATTATTTTCGTATTCTAAAACAGAAAAAACCGCATCGTTTTGCAATCCATTTTGGGTAGTAAAATTTTTTGTTGATTTTCCATTATAACAAAACACACCATTTCCAAGGGTGCTGCACCAAAGCGTTTTATTACTATCTTTAAATAGATGAAAAACTTTAGAACTATCAAGTTTTTTATCGATTGCAAGCGTTTTACAGGTCGTATCATTAAAAGTAGAAATTCCTTTTCCGGTTCCTAAAAACGCTACACCATTCTCATCAAAAAGTATTGAAAATATTGGGTTATCGCTTAGCCCGTTTTTTATTGTATAGTTTTTAATTTTATTTTGTTTTTTTTGCGGGTCGTAAACAGATAATCCGTTATAAGTTCCAATTAGTATCCTCCCGCGTTTATCTTTTGCTATACAATAAACTACGTTATCAGCTAAACCATCTTTATCGTTTATGTATTCGTAGGAGCGTCCATCATATTTTGTAATACCTCCACCGTTAGTTCCAAACCACATAACGCCATCATCGTTTTGAAAAACAGATAACACCTGCTCCTGAGCTAATCCGTTCTCAACTTTATAGTTGGTAAACGGATAAGTTTGAGACTGAGATTTTTTCGGTAAAAAAATCAGAATTAAAATAAAAAAAAGTGCGTTTAAAAATTTAAACATAAATTAAAATTAGCAAATTAAATTCTGCTGCCTCTAAATTAGAAATAAGATTTAGATTTTATAAAAAAAAACGTCCGATATTATTAATATCGGACGTTTTAATGATGGCGAACAAATTTTATTGCTCAATAATTTTAAGCACATTGGTTTTATTTCCTGCAGTTAACTTAATAAAATACATGCCAGAGCTGTAATTTAGGCTCTTAGCACTAAATGTATATTTATAAGTTCCTGGTTGTTTATGGGAATTATCAAGAGTTTCTATTTTTTGACCAAGTGTATTGTATACTTCTAATAAGACACCGGCAGATTCAGGTAAATTTAAAACGATAGTTGCAAATGAACTGTAGGGATTTGGATAGGCATTAATAAATACAGGAACATTATTTTTTAATTCCTTAACACTCACAAGTGAAATAT
>JALHPG010000067.1 GCA_022842625.1 Bacteroidia bacterium
ATTCATAAAAGTGGCATTTACCATCTGAATAAAGAACTCAGAAACAATTACACTTAGAACCGGTTTTTCTAAATTTTGGTAATCTTTTATAAATGAAAATGGCCTAGACATAAGGGTTCTAAAGGTCTAAAAGTATAAAATGCAAAAAATTTAAGGTGAAAAAGTGCTCCATTTTATTGGTTTTGATTTGCAATTGCTGCTAACAAAAGTATCAATATTTGCAAAAAACGCAAATTATGAATTTGTTCTAGTATTTAAAGCGACTTGTAATGTGAAAATTGAATTTAGAAACAAGAACTAGTGTATTTTAATTTTTTTAGTGAATGTGCTGCGGTAATCATTTTCATCAGGGTTTTTAATGGGGCTAATTTTGTATCAACAAATTAAACAACTAAAAAACTAGAAATTATGAAAACTCAAAACAAACAAACAAACAACTTAAGTAAAGTAGTAGTAACATTAGGTTTATCTCTTACCTTATTTAATTCAATTAAAGCACAAGATAATATCACCATAAAGAATGGCGATGAAGTAAAAGCGAAAGTTATCGAAATAAATGAAACTGAAATAAAATATAAAAATTTCGAGAATCAAGATGGCCCAACTCGTATCGTTTATAAATCGGAGGTTTTTTCAATTAAGTATCAAAATGGAACCAAAGACGTTTTTAATAATGAACCGGTAAAAACGATAAATAATAATACCGGACCACTTTATCAAAACAATTCAGGTCCTGTTAAACAAGTAATAGTGCAGCAAGCGCCAATTGATAATAGATTTGATAAAGATTCAACAGATTTTGCAAAAACAAAACCTAAAAGATTTGGCGGACCGCGTGTTGGTGTTACTTATATTACACCAGGTACATCTGCTAATTATTTGAATAGTGAGGGTAAACAACCCGTAATAACTCAGTTTGGATGGCAGTTTGAAGGCAGATTATTTACTGTTGATGGAAATACACAGGGATTAATTGAATTTATTCCTTTGATCGGTGGAGTAGAACAAGGCTTGTTTATTCCAAGTGCTAGTTTATTACTTGGTGTAAGAAGTGGTGGAAAAAATGCTTTCGAATTTGCAATAGGACCAAATTTATCAGCTAGTCGTGATTATAAAGGCGATGCTACAGTGCAACCGGGAGTGGTAATTGCGGTAGGAACTAGTTTTAATAAAGGAAACATTAATTTCCCTGTAAACTTAGCATTCATTCCTTCAATTGGCAGTAAACATAATGTTTATGATCCTATCTCACAAACAAATTCAAGTAAAAAATTTGAAACCGGAATGAGAATATCCTTGGTAGTTGGATTTAATTACAGAAAAAAATAATTTAAATTATTACTAACTCATCTAAAATGAAATCACACAAAATATATTTAGTATCATTCCTACTATTAATTGTTGCAACGATCTCAAATTGCACGGTTCAAAAAAGGAGTTACCGCAATGGTTATTACGTATCGTGGAATAAAAAGGCTGTCCCTGTTTCACGGATCGCCAAACATGTTGAAGAAAAAGGTAAAGAAACCTTTGTTAAGGAGATTCCTGAAACAGTAAAAATTAATGCTGCCCAATCACAAGGACCGCTTTTAGCTTCGGTAAAAAAATACGTTAAGAGTGAAGTAAAGCGATTGAACATTAAACCATTAAAGCTCGTTGAAGATAGTTGCGGTGATGTTATAACCCTGCGGGATGGAAATGATATTACAGTGAAAGTAATGGAGATAAGTTCAAAGTTCATTAAGTATAAAAACTGTGATAATTTAAGCGGACCATTAAGAGTGGTTAATGCCGATAATGTGTTTATGATAAAGTATGCAAATGGAACGAAAGAAGTTTTTAAAAAAGAGGAAGTACAAGTAGAAAAACAAACGGAAAATTATCAATCAACACAAGAAAAACCTGTAGTTGTAAGGAAAAATAATACTATGGCTGTAACTAGTTTTATTTTGCTTTTCTTTTCCTTCCTAATAATCCCTGCTCCAATATCATTTATTTTTGGATTAGTCGCTCTTGGCGAATTTAAAAAAGAACCCGGTAAATATAAAAACAAATGGATGGCTTTAATTCCGGTAATACTTGGTTGTATTGTTTTATTCCTGATATTAATCGCTATGTTAGGCCTATTATAAAGAAATGTAGAATTATCTGTTTGAAACTTTATTTATCCGGTCAATTATTTTGTCAATGTCACCAGTTTTAAATTCCTCAAAATTATCTTGATTTTTAAACCAGGTTAATTGGCGTTTGGCGTAGTTGCGGGTGTGTTGTTTTATTTTATCTACAGCTGTATTTAAATTATAACTCGCATCTAAATAAGCATAAAGTTCTTTGTAGCCAACCGTTTTAAGGGCGTTTAAATGTTTTTGATCGGCAAGTTGTTTTACTTCTTCTAACAAACCGCTTGCCATCATATCATCTACACGATTATTTATTTGCGAATAAAGCGTTTCTCTATCGGTATTAATTAAAATTTTAATGGCTGTAAAATTTCGTTCTGTTTTTGGTTGGTTTAAAAACGAAGAATAGGGTTTGCCTGTGTGTTGGCAAACTTCCAACGCTCTTATCAGGCGTTGTGGATTATGAGTGTCTACAGAATTGAAGTAAGTTTCGTCTAGTTTCTTCACTTCGTTTTGTAGCCATTCTAATCCATTTGCTTCAAATTTTTTATTTAATTCTTCCCTAATTTCAATTGGCACTTCAATAAAATCATCCACGCCGTTTAAAACAGCATCAATATATAAGCCTGATCCGCCAACTAAAAAAACAATATCTTTTGTTTTAAATAGTTCGTTTAAAGTCGCAATTGCATCTTTTTCAAAATGTCCGGCACCATATAATTCGGTAATATTTTTTGTATTAATAAAATAATGTTTCACTGCCGCAAGTTGTTCTTCAGACGGTTTAGCCGTTCCAATGCTCATTTCCTTGTAAAATTGCCTCGAGTCTGCCGATAAAATAACAGAATTATAATGTTTTGCCAATTCTATTGAAAGAGCTGTTTTGCCCACAGCTGTTGGACCGGCAATTACAACTAATTTTTTATTTTTGTTAAAAATGATGCCCTAATGGTAGTTTTTATTCTAATAATTATCCAAAAAAATTTGTGAACAACTATTTTTTTTAACCCTGTGATAGTTTTTGAGCCTTTGGTATATTTAAAACATGCATAAACCATTGCAAAGTTTAACCTTTGTACTTCTAGTTTTTTTGGCGCTTGGCCTTTTAAGTTTTTCTTTTCCAAAGGATGGAATAACTATTTCTTCTAATTTAAAATTAGAATTTCCAAGTTTAAATAGTTTATTCGGCGAAAAATCTTCTAAAAAAGATATTTCTAAAATAATTAATTCGCTTAATAACATTGATACCACTTTTGCAATTAATGATACCATTGAAAAAGGAACGAAGGATAAAGATACAACCGTTAAACTCATAACCAGTATTCAAACATCCAATAAAGCAGCACTTGCAAATTTTTATAATGCTTTAACCGAATTAAAAAATAATCCTAAAGCAATTCGTGTTTTGCATTATGGTGATAGTCAAATTGAGGGAGACAGAATTACAGATTATTTACGATTAAAATTACAAGGGCAATTTGGCGGCCATGGCCCAGGATTAATTTCTTTAATGCCTATTGCGCCAAGTGTGACAAATAAAATAAATAACGGTCCAGGTTGGGATCGATATAATGTGTTTATTGGAAAAGATAAACGTGTGCCGCATAGTAATTTTGGAATTTTAGCGGGTTTTAACCGTTTTACCGGATATAAGAAATTAAATGATTCAAGTTCGGTTATTACTTCCAGTATTTCGGTTACAACAACAAAATTAGGAGGTGCAAATGCCTTGGCCTATAAGAAATTAAAACTATTTTATGGTGGCGCACAAACTAAAACCTGGTGTGAGTTTTATGACGGTCCAGCTTTAATTGGTGCTGATAGTTTAGAGGAGGGTGGATCGTTTAGAATTAAAGAATATAATGTTGGCAATGGTTCTTATACACATCAGTTAAAATTTAGCGGTAAGGATAGCCCTGATTTTTATGCTATTTCTTTAGAAAGTGAAACCGGTGTGTTAGTAGATAATATTGCTTTAAGAGGAAGCAGTGGAACTTTTTTTCATCAGATAAATAATGGGCAGCTAAAACAATTTTACGATTATTTAAATGTAAAATTAGTTATTCTTCAGTTTGGAGGCAACGCCACTCCTTCTATTAAAGACGAAAAATCTTCAGCAAATTATGCCGGCTATTTACGTTCGCAAATTGCTATTGTAAAAAGGGCAGCTCCAAATGCAAGTATCTTATTTATAGGGCCGGCAGACATGAGTATTAAGAACGGAACAGAATATGAAACTTATCCGTTCTTAGAAACTACCCGCGATGAAATTAAGAAAGTAGTTTTAGAAAGTGGTTGTGCTTTTTTTGATATGTATGATTGTATGGGCGGAAAAAACAGTATGGCTGCTTGGGTAGATCAGAAATTAGCAGCAACCGATTATATACATTTTAGTCCGCAAGGTGCTCGTAAAATTGCAACATTGCTGTATTCGGCTTTAATTAACGATTATAATTCTTATTTAAAAAGCAAAAAGTGAAAGAGAGAAGCTTTATAGTAAACTATAAATTTAAGTTGTTGGCATTTTTATGTTTAGGTTTTTCTTTTGTGATCTATTCGCAAGAAAAAGAAAGTCCATATCCATTTATGAATATGGAATATAATCATTTGTGTTTTTCTAGAGATAGCAGTAATTTTTTGAAATTGTATAAAAAGTTAGATGATCTTAAATCAAAAAAAAATAACAGGATCGCGATCGCGCATTTTGGAGGCTCGCATGTGCAGGCCGGAACATGGAGTAGCACCTTTGTAAATAATTTTCAAAAAGATTTTAAAACTGTAGGTGGCGGCTATTTTGTTTTTCCGTATAAAATTGCAAAAACAAATGGCCAGGCTTTTGCAACTACTTTTTCAAGCGGTAACTGGAAAAGATTTAGAGCTATAGGACAAGATTTTTGTTCCCCTTTAGGAATGAGTGCCTTAAGTATATCAACGCATGATAGTGTAACTAATTTTGGTGTAGCATTAACAAAAAAAGCTATCTGTAAAAGTTTTAGTTCAATTAAAATATATCATAATTTTACGGATGGCTTTGAATTTTCAGTAGACAGTTTGCACAATTTTCAACCTATTAGAACTGATTTTAAAGACCAAGGTTATACCTTGTTGAACTTTGAATTACCGGTTGATTCAATAAATTTTAAATTACTAAGAAAAGATGAAGCGCATCAGGATTTTATGTTGTTTGGCTTTAGTTTAGATAATGAACTTCAACCGGGTTTTTATTTCGCAGGATTAGGAGCAAATGGCGCTGCTAGCGGATCTTTTTTAAAGTGTTTAGATCTTTCCTCTCAATTTTCGAGTTTAAACGCAGATCTGGTAATTATTTCGTTAGGGGTTAATGATACTCAATCTAAAAATTTTGAACGGGAAGAATACATCGAAAATTACGATAGTTTAATTACGGTCTTGAAAAAAGCAAATCCCGATGTGGCAATTATTTTAACTACCACTACAGATAATTTTATTAAACGTAAAACATCCAATAAAAGAACCATCATTGCGCGAGATGCCATGTTTGAATTAATGGAAAAGCATAATATAGCGGTTTGGGACCTTTTTTCTGTAATGGGCGGTTATAAATCAATGGTTAAATGGCAAAAGGTGGGCTTAGCAGGACGAGATAGAGTTCATTTTTCGCCTAAAGGTTATGTTTTACTAGGTAATTTAATGTACGAAGCATTTAATAAATCATACAACGCTAATCAAAACCATATTAACTGATAGATTTTTTAAATAATTTTATTGCGTATTCGCAAGACAAGCCGTTGCTTTTTACCCAACTATTTTTTTGGGCTTTCTTTGCAATAGTTCTATTAATTTTTTCTGCAGTTTATAAAATAAATAAATTAAGAACCATTTATTTATTGGCAGTTAGTTTGTTTTTTTATTTTAAAACAAGTGGAGTGTTTGTTATCTTATTGCTGTTTACAATAATTAGTGATTATAATTGGGGTAAACAAATTGATAAAACAAATTCCGAATCCAAACGAAAATTGTTTTTAACCATAAGTGTAATTTTAAACTTAACGCTGTTGTGTTATTTTAAATATGCTTATTTTTTTGCCGATAGTTTTAATCAGATAACAGATGGGCATTTGAAATTTTTTAATCACTTTGCTCAATTTTCAAATACTTACTTTTCAACCTCATTTAGCGTAGATAAGTTATTATTACCCGTAGGCGTTTCCTTCTTTACTTTTCAATCACTTTCGTATACGATCGATCTTTATAGAAAAAAAATTAAACCGGTTGATAGTGTTTTTGATTATGGTTTCTTTGTTTGTTTTTTTCCTCATTTAGTTGCCGGACCAATTGTAAAGGCAAATGAATTTGTTCATCAAATATATCAGCCTTACAGATTAAGTAAATTTGAATTCGGTATGGCCGCCTTTTGGATCATTAACGGATTTTGTAAAAAAATTGTTGCAGATTATTTAGCCGTTAATTTTATTGACAGGATATTTGATAGCCCAACCTATTATAGCGGAATAGAAATGGTTTTTGGGATCTTTGGTTATTCGCTGCAGATCTATATGGATTTTAGTGGGTATACCGATATGGCTATTGGTTTGGCTTTAATATTAGGATACCGTTTAAAAACTAATTTTTTGTCACCCTACAAAGCTGCAAGTACCAGTGAGTTTTGGAAACGTTGGCATATTTCATTATCGAGTTGGCTGCAGGAGTATTTGTATGTGCCATTAGGTGGAAACAGAAAGGGTACAATTGGATCGTACATTGCAATTTCTATTTTGGCTTTGTTTATGGTTTTATTAAGCGGTAAGCCTTGGCTTTTACTGGTTTTAATGTTAACAGCGATTTTGTTATTGATATTGGCTTATTTTTTTCCAAAAGTTAAACAAACATTCACCACTAATATTAATTTAATGGTTACCATGTTGCTTGGAGGCCTTTGGCATGGCAGTAGTTGGTTGTTTTTAATTTGGGGTGGTTTAAATGGATTAGGTTTAATAGTTCATAAACAATGGACGAAAATTTCACCATTTAAAAATAATGATGGTTGGGGTTATAAAATTGTTTGTGTGCTAATTACCTTAACGTTTATAAGTTTTACCCGAATTTTTTTTAGAAGCAGTAGTTTACAAATTGTAGATACGATTTTTTACAGGATCAATAATCACTTTGGCTTAGATCTTTTGTTTCAAGTAATTTATGGTTATAGGGCGGTTTTTGCATTAATGGCAATTGGTTATTTAATTCATTGGATCCCTGAAAACTATAAGGTAATTTACCGTAATTGGTTTGCCAAGCAATCTTATTATTCAATGGGAGCCATCATTATTTTTGCTGTGTTTATAATGTATCAATTAATGAGTGGCGAAATGCAACCGTTTATCTATTTTCAATTTTAGTGAGTAGCAATAAAAATATTTATTTCAGTGGATTAAACGGACTTCGTTTTTTTGCCGCTTTAGCGGTTATTGTCACTCATATTGAACTTATTAAAGAGCAAATGGAATTTCCGGGCTTGCATTCAAATAACAAATTGGTGTTTGAGTTAGGTGCTCTTGGAGTAGTTTTCTTTTTTGTTTTAAGTGGATTTTTAATTACTTATTTACTTTTAAAGGAAAAAGAGCAAACAGGTAGTATTGACGTTAAGAAATTTTATTACAGAAGAATTTTACGCATTTGGCCGTTATATTTTTTAATTGTGGCCTTAGGATTTTTTGTTTTACCCCATTTTAAATTCATGGAACTTCCATTTTTCTCTAAGTTGAATTCGCATTTATCTATTTTAAATTTAGGATTGTTTTTAATCATGTTGCCCAATTTAGCTTTTGCTGTTTTTAGACCCTTACCTCATATTGGGCAATTATGGAGTATTGGCGTAGAGGAGCAATTTTATTTAATATGGCCTTGGGTTGTAAAAAAATCAAAAAATGTTTTAAGGACGCTTTTTATAATAATTGCCTCTTTAATTGTAATTAAGATTATTATTTTGTTTTTTTTGAGGAATGATCCGCAAAATCCTAATTTATTAATTCTAAAGAAATTTATTGCCATGTTAAAGATTGAGAGTATGGCAATTGGCGGTATTGGTGCCTGGATGGTATTTAAGAAAAAATATTTTCAAAAACTGTTAAGTAATTATTTTTTAATAGGCGCTATTTTATGTGTTTTATTCTTGATCTATTTTATGCCCGATAAAATTCAAGATGCTTCGTTTTTAGTTTATTCGGTTTTATTTTTGATCATTATTATGAATGTTTCATTAAATACAAATTCGGTTATTAAAATCGAGAATAAAGCCTTTATATTTTTGGGTAATATTTCTTATGGCTTATATATGTATCATTTAATTGTTGTTGCGGCATTTATTGGTTTTTTAAAATATATAGGATTTGAGGTAAACAATTCAATTGGTTCTCAAGTTATAGTTTATTCCGGTATCATTTCATTAACCATCCTTGTTTCTTGGCTATCTTACCGTTATTTTGAAAGTTGGTTCTTAAAAATAAAACATAAATTTACCGTCGTAAAAAGTGGCAGTTTTATAGAGGAATGAGCTTTTTTGCCCCTTAATTATCACGTATACCGTTTATTTATTGCACTTGCCAATTAACACGCTTTAACTTTTTGTAATTTATTTGTTTAGTACGTTTACATAACAATGGAAAGAATAAAAACCAGAACGGGCGAATTTTTTGTTGACGAACATAGTATTTTGCATGTGATCATGTTTAATAATGTTTTGGTTGATCATGAAGATGCTTTAGATAATTTTCTCGTTATTAAAAACATTACAAAAAATCAACCCTGCGTTAAATTTTTTGATTTCACTAATAACCCTAGTTTTGATAAAAAAGCAAAACGATTTCTTGAGAATAAGGAAGTTCAAAAAATGACCAAAGCCCGCGCTATTTTAACATCTAATAGTGTTCAAAAGGTCTCACTTAATTTCTTTGTTCGATTTAATACAAGTAATATTCCTACAAAGTTTTTTACAGATCGCTATGAGGCGCTTGAATGGGTTACCCAATTTATTTAATTAAACAACTAACTATCCTTTTATTTCTGTTTTTTATTTGGGCAGCAAATGTTTCTATTTCTATTTTCTTTTTTTAAATCGCCTAATTAAGTGGCGTTCATTTATACTCTAACGTTTTTTTATACTTTCTTATCAATTTGGCTTTAATCAGCCTGATTTTTTATTTGAAGTAATACATATGTAAGAAATAGTCACTTTTTGCCATATTATTTTATTCCATCTAATCTACTTTTATTCCACACAATGGAAAGTTCCATTTTACGGAAAGCATTCCTGTTTAAATTTTGTTTACTAATAGAGTACATATATTATGAGTCAAATAAAAATTTTTTTGGTTGAAGATGATCCTTGGTTTGGTGAACTGTTAAAGCATCATCTGTCACATAATCCGGATTATCATATTCATTTGTTTAAAACAGCGAATGAATGTTTAAATAATTTGCATTTAAAACCCGATATTATTTGTATTGATTTTGGATTGCCTGATATGACAGGTGATGTTTTGCTTAAAAATATAAATGATTTTAATAAAAACATTCCTGTTATCGTAATTAGTGGTCAGGAAGAAGTAGCTGTTGCAGTTAATTTTTTAAAGGCAGGCGCTAAAGATTATATCATTAAGGATGATACTACGAAAGATACACTTTGGAATTCTATTTTAAAGATCAGAGAGAATTTGGAACTAAAAAAAGAAGTTGAAGTACTAAAAGTACAATTAGAGCAAAAATTTAGTTTCGAAAAAATGATCATTGGTCAGAGTGATGCTTTGAAAAGTATTTTCGGCTTAGTTGAAAAAGCCATTAGATCAAATATAAATGTATCTATAACCGGCGAAACCGGAACTGGTAAGGAAGTTATTGCAAAAGCCATACACTATAATAGTGAAAGAAAGAAAAAAGCTTTTGTGGCCGTTAATATGGCCGCTATTCCTACCGAACTAATAGAGAGCGAGTTGTTTGGTTACGAAAAAGGTGCCTTTACCGGGGCTCAAAACAGAAGGGTCGGGAAGTTTGAAGAGGCTAATGGAGGAACGATCTTTTTGGATGAGATCGCTGAACTCGATCTTAATTTGCAGAGTAAGATCTTACGAGTTTTGCAAGAAAGAGAAATTGTACGAGTAGGCGGAAATGAACGCATAAAAATTGATGCAAGATTAATTACGGCTACACACAAAAACCTACTCGAAGAAGTAAAGGTTGGTAAGTTTAGGGAGGATCTGTTTTACAGAATTATTGGGTTGCCGATTGAATTGCCGCCTCTCAGAAACAGGGGTAATGATGTTTTGATCTTAACAAAGTATTTTGCAGATGAGTTTACAAAAGATAATAAACTAAAAGCTATTTCTATTTCAAATTTAGCAAAAGACAAACTTCGGAAATATAGTTATCCCGGAAATGTTAGAGAATTAAAATCGATCATTGAATTAGCTTGTGTATTATGTAATAGCAGCGAAATAGAAGAAAACGATATTCAGTTTAACAATGTTAAAGGCGATGAGCTTATCACGTATGATGAAAAAACGCTTAAAGAGTACACAAATGATATTATCACGTTTTTTCTGAATAAATACAAGCAAGATGTTTTAGAAGTAGCAAAAAGACTTGACATTGGAAAATCAACCATTTATAACTTAATTCAAAAAAAAGAAATCAATATTAAATAGAAATTTAAAATTTTAACCTATGAAAGCATCAACATACTTATATAAAAGTGAAAAGGTCGATACTAGTAATGATCCTGAAGGAATAGACAAATTAAAATGTCAATTGGTTTTTGGTTTCGGTAATAAGGAATTACTTTTAAATAAAAAGATATTTGAACAACTGCGCGCAACCTTTCCTGCTGCAAATATTGCCATGTGTTCAACTGCAGGTGAAATATATAATTACGAAGTATTGGATAATTCTCTTTCGGTTATGGCCATTGAATTTGAACACACCCCCATTCAATCCGCAAGCGTTAATATTAATTCATATAGTTCTAGTTATGATGCCGGGTCAGATTTAATTTCGAAGATCGATCAAACTGATCTAAAATATATTTTTGTTCTTTCTGATGGCGGAAAAGTTAATGGTAGCGAATTGGTAAGAGGTATTGAGAGCGTTGTTCAGCATAAAATACCCGTTACAGGAGGATTAGCAGGAGACGGAACGCATTTTCACTCTACGCTTGTTGGGTTGAATGAACAACCTGAATCAGGAAATGTAGCAGCCATTGGATTTTATGGCAACTCAATAAAAATAAGTCACGGTTCAATGGGCGGTTGGGAGATGTTTGGTTTGGAAAAAACTATTACGCGTTCTGTTTCTAATGAGTTGTTTGAGATCAATAATGTTAGTGCTTTAGATATTTACAAACAGTATTTGGGTAAATATGCAAATGAACTTCCAGGTTCCGCATTATTATTCCCTTTATCTATAAAACTTCCAGGGGTTGATGATTCAATTGTTAGGACTATTCTTTCTGTAAATAATGAAAATAAGAGTATGGTTTTTGCAGGAGATGTTCCGGAAGGAGCTAAGGTTAGGTTTATGAAGGCCAATTTTGATAAACTTATTGATGCTGCTAGCGATGCTGCTCAAAACTCTCTTGTGCAGTTTAAAGCGGAGTCCCCTAAACTTTCAATTTTAATTAGTTGTGTTGGAAGAAAATTAATTCTTGCTGATAGAGTAGATGAAGAAGTGGAGGCTGTAAAAAATGTTTTTGGTGAAAACACAATCATCTCAGGTTTTTATTCTTATGGAGAAATATCGCCTCTGAATATTAATACTAAATGTGAGCTTCATAATCAAACTATGACCATTACTTCATTTGATGAAATTTAAACGCTATGGAAATTCATAAACTACTTACTCGACAGGTTAATAAATATTTAACTGTGCAGCAAACAGAAGATCCTTCGTTTCAGAAATTTTTGTCGACAATTAATGATTCCTATGTTTCTTTTGAAAGAGATAAAGAATTGTTAAATCATGCATTTAAGATCAGTGAAAGTGAATATCAAAAGTTAAATGACGATCTTAATCATGAGTATGAATTAAAAAAAGTTTCAATTGAAAAGTTAAAAGAAGCAGTACGCGCCTGTGCTCAGAAAAATGAAATTAATTTTAATGAAGGAACGGATGATCTGCTAATAATTGTTGAGTATATGAATGCTCAAATACTAAAAAGAAAAGAAACCGAAAATAATTTATCTCGCACCCTAAAATTACTTACAACACTTCTCTCAAACTTAAATTCGGGTATTTTAGTTGAGGATGAAAACAGAAAAATTCTATTTACTAATCAAATGTTTTGTGATATTTTTTCTATCCCAGTTTCTCCAAATGATCTGGTAGGAATCGATTGTTCTGATTCAGCAGAAACACAAAAGGGGCTATTTAAAAAGCCGGTTTCTTTTGTTTCAGAGATCGAAAAGCTACTTTATTTTAAACAACCTGTACTTAATCAAATAATTGAAATGAAAGATGGAAGGTTTTTAGAAAGACACTATATCCCTATATATATGGAGGATGTTTATAAAGGCCACTTATGGAAATATACAGATGTGACAGAAAAAATTAAAATACAAGATGATCTAAAACGTTCTGAGGAAAATTACAGGAGCATGATAGAACATGCCACCGATATCCTGTATAAATCCGATAGCAATGGTTATTTTAATTTTGTTAATCCGGTGGCTGTCAGAACAACCGGATATTCAAAAGAAGAATTGTATAAAATGCATTTTTCAGAACTAATACGAAAGGATCATAAACTTAAAGCAGTTAAGTTTTACTTAAATCAGGTTAAAAATAAGATCGCATCTACCTATCTTGAATTTCCAATAATAACAAAAAAAGGTCAGGAGGTTTGGATCGGACAAAGCGTTCAGTTTTCGTTCACAAATATCACCGCCGACGAGTTTGAATTAACCGCGCTTGCTATTGATATCACAAAACAAAAAAAATCCGAATTAATTTTAAAAGAAACAAATCAAAAATTAACATTGTTGCAGGGGCTTATCGACAACTCCTCAGATAGCATACAGGTTGCAACAGAGGATGGTATTTTATTTTATTATAATAAAGAGGCGAAGTTGCGATTAGGGGTTCCTTCCGGAAGTACAGATAATTTTAAAGTTATGGATTTCGAAAACAATTTTAAGGTTCCGGGCTCTTGGGAAGCACATGTTAATGAGTTAAAACAAAAAAATGTGCTTACTATTGAAGGTGTTAATATTAATCAGGAAACAGGTAAACAGTTTCCGGTTGAAGTTACCGCGCGATACATTACAATTGACGGCATTGGTTATGTTATAGCAAATTCAAGAGATATTACCAGTCGAAAACATGTCGAAAATTTACTTAAAAATCAGGAAGAAAAGTATAGAAACATTATTGCTAACATGAATTTAGGTTTGGTTGAAGTTGATAAGTCTGAGAATGTTGTTTTTGCAAACCAGGGTTTTTGCAATATTTCCGGTTATTCTAAAGAAGAAGTTATTGGTTATAATGCCACTAAGCTCTTTGTATCAGGCGAAAATACTGATCTCCTAAAGCAAAAGGGCGGGATGAGGGAGCGTGGGATTTCTGATACATATCAAATACCCGTTAAAAATAAACAAGGTGAGGTTAGATGGTGGATGGTAAGTGGTGCTCCAAATTATAATGATTTAGGAGAATTAATTGGTTCTATTGGTATTCATCTTGATATTACTGAACAAAAACAACTTGAAATTGAATTAGAATCAGCTAAAATAAAAGCCGAAGAGGCCTCCAAAGCAAAAGAAGTTTTTTTAGCTAATATGAGTCATGAAATTAGAACACCTTTAAATGCTATTATAGGAATGATAAGGGAGTTAAGTAAGGAGGAACTGAGTGCAAATCAAAAAGTTTGTGTTGAGAATAGTTCTATTGCTTCAAAACATTTACTTTCTATTATTAATAACATACTTGATATTTCAAAAATAGAAGCAGGCGAGCTAACTCTTGAAAATGAACATTTTGTTTTAAATCAATCCGTTAAGAATGTTTTGTCGATTATGACTTCTCGCGCTGAGGAAAAAGGTATTTATCTTCGATCAGATTTTTCAGCATTTATTCATAACACTCTTATTGGCGATCCGCTACGTATCGAACAAATTTTGATAAACTTGGTAGGTAATGCTGTTAAATTCACTAATAAAGGCGGAATTACAATTAAATGTAAACTTTTAACGGATGATTATCATGAGCAAAAAATTCAAATTGCCGTATCTGATACAGGTGTTGGAATGGAAAATAAGTATTTAAAAAATATTTTTAATAAATTTTCTCAAGAAGATAAAGCGGTTTCCAGAAAGTATGGCGGTACAGGACTTGGTTTGGCTATTACATTTGAACTAATTCAATTGATGAACGGATCTATTGATGTTGAAAGCGAAAAAAAAGTCGGCACAACGTTTTATGTAAATCTTACTTTTAAAAAAGGAAGTTTAAGTAATGTGAAAAACAATTTTAATTCAAATGAGATAATAAATATCGAAGGAGTAAAAATATTACTTGTAGAGGATAATGAAATTAATCGTTTGGTTGCTAATAATACATTTAAGTATCATAAATGCATAGTGGAAGAAGCTGAGAATGGTTTAGAGGCAATTGAAAAACTAAGATCTAAAAAGTTTGATATTATCCTCATGGATATTCAAATGCCCGAAATGGATGGATTAGAAGCTACCCAGATAATTCGAAATGACCTAAAGATACAAACGCCAATTATTGCTTTAACGGCCAATGCATTTAAAACCGAAATTGAAAAGTGTAAAATCATTGGTATGAACGATTATGTAACTAAACCTTTTGAGGAAAACACGCTGTTAAAAATTATTTCTAAATATGTAAATAAAAATAGTTCTCTTTTATCCGGTCCGGAAAAAAACATCAAAAGCGAAAATGATGATCTTCTTTACGACCTTTCTTCTCTCAAAGCAATGAGCCATGGTGATAAGGCATTCATAAAAAAGATGATCACCCTTTTTATTGATCAGGTTGAATTATATGTTATTCAAATTCAGGAGGCTAACAGTAAGCACGATTATGATACCATTTCCAAGATCATACATAAATTAAAATCAAGTGCCGGAAATATGGGTATTAACTCCATTAAGAACGAGATCAAAGAACTAGAGTTACTTTGTATTGAGAACCATGAAAACATTAAAATTTCAACGCTAATAGTTCAAATCACTTGCACACTTTCTATTGTAGCAGAGCAGTTACGTTTAGAACAGTTTTAAAAAAATACCCTTCAAGATTTTATTCCGATTTGGTTCGTATCCTGATATTTGTTCATCAGGATGCGAACTATTATTTTCTGTTATTTTTTTTTCTATACTTATTCAATATCTCTATTCTCAACTAATTTAAGCTGCTACAGCTTGTGGAGTATTTTCCATATTATGGAAAATTTCCAACTTTTTTCGTTTTTAATTTATTGATTTACAGTTGTTTAAATTCTGGCATAGTTATGGTCTACCTGTGATTAAACCTGTAATTATGGAAACAACAACTAAAAATAAAATTAAAATCTTTCTGGTGGATGATGATCTGTTTTGTATCAATCTTTACCAACAAGGTATTAAAAATCTTGGATACACAGATGTCTCATCTTTTAGTGATGGAAGAAGTTGTATCAATAATCTAAACCAAAATCCCGGTGTTATTTTTTTAGATCACAACATGGATAATTTAAATGGGTTTGAAGTGCTTAAAAGAATTAAATCCTTCAACCCCAATATTTATATTGTTATCGTAAGTGCTCAGGAAGATATTAAAACAGCTTTAAGCTCTTTTAAATATGGCGTTTTTGATTACATCGTAAAAGGTGATAATGAACTTAAAAAAATTGAGAACGTTTTACTCAGGATCACCCAAATACAAAATATTTTAATAAAACGATTACCAAACCTAGATGAACAATCTAGTCACTAAGAAAATAAATAAATAAAATTAAATTAAAACCAAAGATCATGAAAACAACAATTTTAATGTTATTAATAACCGCAAAAGTATTTTCTCAACCAATTATCAGAACAGAGAAAGTAGATCGTAACACATTACACGTTTATGCCGGCATGGCAATTAGCGCAGGTATTGGCGCTAAAATTTATTCTAAAACAAAAATGCCTTTCTTGTCTTCAGCAATTGGATTTGCTTCGGGTTGTTTTGTTGGAGTAGGAAAAGAGGCCATTTATGATAAAATGCTTAAGCGTGGGGTTTGCGATAATGCAGATGCTTATAGAACATTTTGGGGCGCAGCTGTTGGTGCTATTTGCATTCGCATCGGTATCGATATAAAAGAAAAACATGATCTAGAGAAAGAATATTTTCAGCACTTAGGCGATAGCTTAAGATTAAATAAGATCGAACCTACGCTTATTACAAAAAATAAATAAGTTATGTAATAGATATAACTACCATTCATAAATATTGTGTAAAAAAAAAGCACACCAATTTTGTAACAACCGCCAAACAAATGTTAGTTTAAAAAATAATCGCACTTGTAAATAATAATAAAAAAGCACTTGTAAAATAAATCATCATTTAACTACTGGAAAATTTTCCAATAAATGGAAATAAACCAATAAACTATATTTTTAAATACCTGTTTATCAATTAGTTGTGGCTTGGCACGAAAATGGAAATACTATATATAACGAAACAAAAACTATAAACAATTTAAAACTTAATACCATGAAAAAAGTAATCTTGATCTTAATTGTAGCTGTAAAAATGCAAGCTCAATCTCCTGTAAAATTTGAGAGTTCAGAATCTTTTACTATCAACGTTAATTCTGAAATGACAATTAGCGCTGGAGCCGGTGAAAATATTAATCCTAAAACGCAATTACCTCTTATTTCTTCAACAAAAAATAAAAGTGCTGTTTATGAAAGAATGTTAGATCGTTTTTTTAATAATGGTAAACGAGAGACTAAAACTTTTTTATGCAAAGGGAAAGACTCTGTTATTATAAATGTGGAGGTAGATGGAAACAAACAAACCATTGATAGATCATTTTTCTGCGAATTAAACAATACTGTAAAATTAGAAAAAAGCGAAACGCTTGTTATTATCAATGAAAAATTTTAAATATATGTACCACGGTTGTAAACGGTTAAAAAATAATTTTAAACAATATACCATTACCGACCTTGTAGAAATAGCATTGCCATTGCTTATACGCTAATAGCATTTCGTTCTTTAAGTAACAAATTAAAAAACAGTGTAATTCGGTCCCCTCATTAATCTTCATTTTAGTTGTTTTTTTTAGTATAACTATGGTTTTACTCAGGTTCAACAACAACTTATCTTCACAATAACTAGTAAAAAATTACCATCAAAATTGTATATTTACATTCTTTATTAATGTATTAAAACACACAATTTTGTTCAAGTTCATATTAGCCGGTTTAGGGTATTTCTTTTTAGGTAGAAACTTTTTTGGTGTTATTGCCGGTTTCGTTGTTGGTTCATTTATTGATAATTTTATTTCTCCTCGACAAAAGGGTGAAGAGGGAGAAAGCGTTTTTGATTATTATAAACAACAAGCGGGCAGGAGTCATGAAGATTTTCCTACTATGCTAATGGCTCTTTCTGCTGCGGTAATGAAAGCGGATGGACGTACTTTAAAAGCCGAATTGGAGTATATTAAATCGTTTTTTGCGCAACAATTCGGACCACAATTTTCAGCTTCACATTTGCAGATCTTAAAACATTTTTTAGATGGCGGCGAAATTCCCTTACCACAGATCTGTTCGGATATTAAATTACGTATGGCCGTTGAGGTGCGTATTCAACTTTTACATTATTTATTTGGTATAGCAAAAGCAGATGGCCATGTGGCTGATGAAGAGATCCGTGTTTTAAGCAACATTGCAAATTTATTAGGTATACCAAAAGCTGATTTTGAAAGCGTTAAAAACATGTTCTATCGCGATGTAAATTCTGATTACAAAGTGTTGGGTATTGAAAGTAACGCCACCGAGGAAGAAATTAAAAAGGCTTACCGTCAAATGGCTATTCGTTACCATCCCGATAAAGTAATACACATGGGCGAAGAATATCAGAAAGGCGCTAAAGAAAAATTCCAGAAAATACAGGAAGCTTACGAAAACATTAAGAAGAGTAAAGGGATGAGTTAGTTTGATCAATAATTCTGAATAAATTAAATAATAATCAATCTTGTCATTCGATCCATTTAAAATAGATCTTCCGGTTACCGAAATTATTACTTATGTGCGTGAGCAATTAACGCAAGAAAATACATTAATCGTCAACGCACCTCCCGGTGCAGGAAAAAGTACTCTATTGCCACTGGCACTTATAGATCAGCCTTGGCTTAACGGCAAAAAAATAATCATGTTGGAGCCTCGTCGCCTCGCCGCTAAAACAATTGCAGCTCGAATGGCTTCGTTATTAGGTGATGATATTGGTCAAACGGTTGGTTACCGTATTCGTTTTGAGAATAGGGTAGGTGCTAAAACAATTATTGAAGTGGTTACCGAAGGAATTCTAACACGCATGTTGCAAAGCGATAATGCTTTAGAGGATGTTGGTTTAGTTATTTTTGATGAATTTCATGAGCGCAGTTTAAATGCCGATCTCGCAATGGCTTTGTGCAGAGAAGCGCAGCAAGTGTTACGTCCTGATCTTCGGATCATGATCATGTCGGCCACCTTAAACATGCCGCAGCTGACAAAATTATTAAACGCTCCGGTTGCTGTTAGCGAAGGCAAACAATATCCGGTAGAAATTATATATAATGGCGATGCAGATGAAACTTTATTGCCTGAATTAACTGCGCGAACCGTTAT
>JALHPG010000068.1 GCA_022842625.1 Bacteroidia bacterium
TTAGATACTTAATACATAAACCTAACACTAAATGGCCATAGCGTTCATAAAGGATGCCCACCATGGCATTATCATCCTTTTCTAAAAAAGTGTTAATTAAATCGTTATCCGAATAATTGCTGTATTTGTTAGTGGCACTCAATTGTGATACGATTTTAGTACTAAATTATTAAAATAACAATAAAAGCTATTAAAAAGCAAACATTATATTTGTAAATTAGACTAAAATTTTAAAAAACTGACCAAAAGTTTTAAATATTTCGTGTTATTTTTTTGTGTGATCTCGCTCAGATTTCAACAACCATCTAACTATGATACTAACTCAAAATTTAAAGCTGTTTTCCTTTATAATTTTACCCGTTATTTTGAATGGTCGGATAAAAAGAAAGTTGGGAATTTTGTAATTTATGTTGTTGGTAAAAACGAAAATTTAATATCCGAATTAAAAACCTTGGCAAGTAAAAAAAAGGTTGGTAATCAGGATATCGAAATAAAAAATTCTTATGCGTTTGACGCATCGATTAATGCCAATATTATTTTTTTATTGTCCGATCAATCAAAATCATTAGCGGATATTACATCCAAGAATAAATCTAAAAGTACCCTTGTAGTTGCCGAAAATGCTAATGCTTGTAAAGCAGGATCGAGTATAAATTTTGTGGTAGTAGAAAATAAGTTAAAGTTTGAGTACAGTAAAAATAATGCGATAAAAGCAGGATTAAAAACTAACGATGACATTAAAGCACTAGCTATTAATATTGAGTAATATTAAAAAAATTAAAATGAGCAAATGGCGCAACATAATTAAAACCTTAACGTATAGCATACTAATGCTGTGCGTTGTAAATGGTTTTGCGCAGAATGACAGGCTTAATCGAGCCCAGCAATTACTGCAATCAAAAAATGCCGATTTAGCCAAATTAGCTATCGATAGCGTTATTGTTAATCCTGAAACTAAAGGAGATTATGTTAGCTGGACCACTCGCGCTTATATTTATTTTGAGATCTATAAACGCTCCGATAAATTAAAATTAAACTCTCCTTTACGTGATACGATAATTTCTTCATTAAAAAGATCAAACAGTTTAAAGCCCGACGAAACCTTTGCTACTAATAACAAAAAGTTACTTTCAAATATTTCGGCAGGTTATTTTAATTTGTCAAAAGTGCTTTTAATGGATTCGGTTAATTATAAAAATAGTGTAGTTGCTTATAATAGATTTAAAGAGAATTTTATTTTAGCGGAGCCGGGAACAAACTTTAGTTCTAGAGATATTGAATACTATTTGGCTGCAGGCAGTTTATATTCAGATATTTTTAATAAGGATAATAAAAACACTTCTGCACAGGAAATAGCAAAGATCACCTTATTAAAAGTTCTGGATATTCAACCGGAGAACCCTTCTGCCAATATTAATTTAGGGATCATGTATTACAATCAGGCTGTAAATCTTGGTAAAGGTTTAGATTACGGCGCTGATTTTTCTCAGATAGATGTTGTGCAGGAAAATATTATCAAACTTGCCAAGCAAGCAGAACAATTTATTATTAAAGTTTATAAGGTTGATAACAAAAATGTAAAAGCGGTTGAAGCACTTCATAGCATTTACAAAATGCTAAACGATAAAGCAAAAGAAGAAGAATTTAAAAAGAAGTGTAAAGAGTTAAACATTAAAATAGACTAATGGCAATTAGATTCACAATAGGAAGAAAAATTGGTTTTGGTTTTGGCTCATTTATTGTTTTAACAACTGTGGCTTTTATTTTAACGGTTTTTACTTTAAACGACAGCAAGAAACAAACCGAAACGGTGGTAGGGCAGGTAACGCCAAGTGTTGCCGAATTAAAAGAATTAAATCTTTTATTACAGCGCTCACACACCAACGTTTCAAAATGGTTTTACAATAAAAGTTTTAATGATGTTGAATTCAGAGATGAATTAAAAAATATTATTCGTATCGAATATCCGCAAAAGAAAAAATTGTTACAGGCTTTATCCGAATCATGGTCGGTTGACGAAAAAACACAATTAAGAGTAATTTTTGGAAGAGTAGAAACCTTATTTAAAGTTTACCAAAACGAAATTATTGGTCAGTTAAATTCATTGCAAGCATACGAAGATCCAAATATTTATATGATGGCGCGATTGCCTTATGAAGACTCTGAGGTAAACATAAAAACCATTTACCGTAATCTTAATTCCCTGATCGCCTACAAACAAGAAGCTGCCGAAAAAGTGAAAGACGATATGTTTAAATCGTTTAACTTTTTAAATCGTTTTGTACAGTTGCTTGGTATTACATTGGTTATTGGCGGTATTTTTATTGCCTTGTATACTACACGTTCAATTACAAAACCTATTCAGGTACTTAAAAAAATGTTACTTTCTATGGGCATGGGTATTTTGCCTAAAGAACGTATTCAAACCAGAAGTGATGAAGTTGGAGAGATGGGTATTGCTTTAAATGAATTGATACAATCCATGGAGCAAACCACAGAATTTGCAAAAGAAACCGGTGCCGGAAAATTTGATGCTAACTACAAACCACTAAGTAAAGATGATAGTTTAGGCCATGCTCTATTAAAAATGCGTGATGATCTTGCCGAGAATGAAAGAAGTTTGGAGCGCAAAGTAATGGAGCGTACCGAAGAGGTTGTTCGTCAGAAATCGGAGATCGAAAATAAAAACGAAGAGCTTGAAATTTTATACAAGCAAGTAACAGATAGTATTCACTACGCTAAGCGAATTCAGGAAGCCATTTTACCGCCAAGCGCAGTAATTGATCAGATCTTGCCAAATTCATTTGTATTATTTAAACCAAAAGATATTGTAAGCGGCGATTTTTATTGGATCGAAAAAAAGAATGGTCTTACTTATTTTGCGGCTGTAGATTGCACCGGTCACGGTGTTCCCGGAGCTTTTATGAGTTTGGTAGGACATAATATTTTAAAAGATATTATTAGTAATACAGATGTTATTAAACCATCAGAGATCTTAGATAAATTAAGAGAAGGTGTAATTAATACTTTGCACGTAAGTAACTCCGGAACTCAATCTAAAGATGGAATGGATATTACTTTATGTTGTATTAATTTTGACACATTGGAATTACAATTTGCAGCGGCATACAATCCATTGTGCATTGTTAGAGATGGAGAATTGATAATTCATAATGCAAATAAATTTCCTATTGGGGCATTTATTGGTGAGAAAGAAAATTTTGATAACAATACCATACAACTTCAAAAGAATGATCAAGTTTATATTTATAGTGATGGTTATGCTGATCAATTTGGTGGGCCGAAAGGAAAAAAGTTTATGGTGGGTAATTTTAGAAAATTACTTGTGCAGCTTGCAAAGAAACCAATTACTGAACAAATGGGGGTTTTAAAAACTACATTGGATAACTGGCAAGGAGATCTGGAGCAGGTTGATGATGTATTGATAATCGGATTAAAAGTTTAATGATATTATAGTGATATGAAGTACTTATTTATTTTTATCGTTTTTGTGTTTGCGTTTTTCCAAAAAAGTTTTGGTCAAACTCAAATGAATTATTATAAATCCTTCAAAAAGGAAATTGGAATTTCGGCTACAAGTATAAAAACACTAACAGCAAAATCATTTAGCTTAAGTGCTCCTATTTATGATTATCAATCAGACACGGCTTCTAATCAATTAATTTTTTCAACACGTAAAAAAGATCCATCCGGCAGACTGTATGTGAATAAGGGATTTATTGCAGGATTGGATTGCGCAAATGATTCTATCAATTGGTTGTATGAAAGTTTACGCTTTGATTTGAATTTAACAGGAGATTTTTTACTTTTTTCGAATGAGACCAAAACTAGTCGTTACGATAAAAAACATGGTTTTGAGGTATATGATTTTTCGGATAGAATTGTTTATACCATTCCTGCCAACAACACGGGTTTAACCTACAGTAATCCTAAAATAAAAGACGAATTAAGTTGCCTAAGCTTATTAAATGGAGCCCAATTATGGTCTGCCGCTATTTCCAGAAAGGAAGATTGGATGGATGTTAAATACTTAAATGATACCACCTTAATAATTGCGGCAAATGGCATACACGCTGTAAATATTAACCGTGGCTTACTTTGGTCGCATACCTTGTTAACAGCTGAAAAAAATCAAAAATCGCTTGTTTATTCAGTTGTAAATAAAAGTAACGTTCAAAAAATTAATACATCCTATAAAACATCAACTGAAGATAATTTGTTAAGTCATTTAGGTTCTAATATTCTTATAGATGGAGACGTGATCTATTTTGCAGGAAAAGAAAAATTGCTTGCTGTAAAGACCAACGGAGAATTGTTGTGGGAATTAGATCTTAAGGAATTACCAATTTCAAAAATGATCTTAACTAAAAGCGGGTCTGCAATCACATTAATTAATTTGGGTTTAAGTCAGTTTAAAGAAAATTATGTGCTTTACGGTAAACCTTTTGTAATGAATATTGATGCTCAAAACGGAAAAATAAACTCTCAAAGTAAATTCACTTCCTCCGAAAATTTAATAGACTTTTTACCGCAAAAACAATCTTATTTACTAGCCGATAAAAAAAGTATTATTCAAACAAATTCAAACAACGAATCATTTGAAACGCTTATTCCGCTTGATGATTTTAGGTATGGGAGATTTACCGAATTTATTAATGGCGATGAATATTATGTTGAAAAAGGTGGTTATTACGTGCCCTTAAATTTTATTAATGATAATGTGGTTTATTTTAAAACTGAAAATAATAAGGTTTACGGGGTAGATAAAGTGGATGTGCAGTACGAATATCACTTTACGGAATTATTTAAACGCGATAAGGTTTATAAAGAAAAAACAGTAATATATAACTACAAGAACACGCTAGTTATAAATAAAAATTTTGAACTTCTTGCAACGTTGGATATTGTAGAAGAAACTATTTTAATGAGAAATAAACTTTATTTTTTTGGTGGAAGGATCTTAAATATTTTAGATCTGGATGATCTTTAATAGTTATTTTTCGAATTCTTCTATTGCCTGACGCCACTTTATCGGCATATCAATACTTACTTTATTCAGATAATCCATGGCAACTAAAATGCCAATGCCGTTAGCAGCTTCTTGAAATTCATCACCAACTTTTTTTACCAACGAATTTTTAATGGTGATACTTTTTGTGCCGATGTTAATGATCTTGGTAAAGCAATAAAGTTCATCCAGCAGGTAAATTGGTGTAATGTGGTTTATCTCGGTTCTTGCGATCACGAAACCACTGTCATTCCAATTGATGTGTTTGTTTAATACCTGATTAAAATACTTCACTCGCCCCAATTCAAAGTAACTTAAAAAACAGGCGTTATTTACATGGTCTAATCTGTCAATATCAATAAAGCGAATTTGAATGGGAATAACATGTTTATAATCCTGGTAGTTCATTATGACTGACGGTTTAGTAATTCATTCGCGAATTTTTTCAGGCTTTCTTTTTTTGTAGCATTTGCCGATACTTTTGCTAAACAATTAATCGCAATTGCTGTGTGTTTATCGGCTTCGATCTGACAAAGTTCTTTTATTTTTAAATCATTATAGATCTCTAAAACGCCTTCTATTTTTTTAGTCGCATCTTTTGTCTTTAATAATTTGGCAAGTTGTTTTTGCTGTTTTTCGTTAGCTAACTCAACTGCTTTTAAAAACATAAATGTTTTTTTATTAGAAATAATATCTCCTCCAATTTGTTTTCCGAATTTTTCCGAATCAACAGCAAAGGCATCTAAAAGGTCATCTAATAATTGAAAAGCAATGCCTAAATGTTTCCCGAATTCATATAAATTATTTTGGTCGCTTTCAGGTGCATTTGCATTAATAGCACCCATTTTTAAACTGCAGCCTAATAATACCGCAGTTTTATACGTGATCATTTGAAGGTAGTCTTCAACCAATACGTTTTTCTCGTTTTCAAAGTTCATGTCGTATTGTTGACCTTCACAAACTTCAATAGCGGTTTTGTTAAACAGGGTGTTTAGTTTTTTAAATTCTTTAAAATCGTAATTCTCTAAAACCTGCGATGCTTTTACCAACATAACATCACCACTTAAAATGGCAATGTTCGTATTCCATTTCATATGAACGGTTTCTTTATTTCTGCGCAAAGGTGCAGCGTCCAAAATGTCATCATGGATCAATGAAAAATTATGAAATAGCTCAACTGCTAAAGCAGAATTTAATGCATGTTTTGGATCTTTGTCAAAAAGATCACACGCCACCAAAGCAAGCAGTGGACGTAACCTTTTTCCACCTAACGATAAAATATAATTTTCGGGTTCGTATAATTCTTTAGGAGATTTCGAATTTAAATTCGATTTATACTCTTCAAGATGTTTTAAAAAAAGTTCTATTAATAGTTGATAGTTTTTCACGTAAAAATATTAAGATTGTTTTGCAACATCCAATAAATAAGTACCGTAACCACTTTTAGTTAAAGGAGTAGCAACTTTTATTAATTGTTCTTTAGTTATGTAGCCCATTTTAAATGCCACTTCTTCAATACAACCAATTTTTAAACCTTGTCGTTCTTCAATTACCTGCACAAATTGACCTGCTTGCATTAAGGACGCAAATGTTCCGGTGTCTAACCAGGCAGTTCCTCTATCCATAATAGAAACTTTTAATTTACCTTGTTTTAAATATTCTTTATTTACATCGGTAATTTCGTATTCGCCACGCGGACTAGGTTTTAATTTTTTTGCGATATCTACAACTGTATTATCGTAAAAATATAAGCCCGGTACAGCGTAATGAGATTTTGGTTCTTTTGGTTTTTCTTCTATGGATAGTACGTTATTAGATTTATCAAATTCAACTACACCGTAACGTTCAGGGTCACTTACGTGATAAGCGAAAACTACTCCGCCCTCAGGATTGCTGATCTGCTTTAGCGTGCGACCTAAACCTACACCGTAAAAAATATTATCACCTAATATCAAAGCTACTTTATCGTTTCCAATAAATTTTTCGCCCAACACAAATGCCTGTGCCAATCCGTTTGGAACTTCTTGAACGATATATGAAAATTTGCAACCTATGCTTTCTCCGGTTCCTAATAATTTTTCGAAGTGAGGCAGATCGTGTGGTGTTGAAATGATCAATATTTCATTTATACCGGCCATCATTAAAACCGATAATGGATAATAGATCATTGGTTTATCATAAATAGGCATCATTTGTTTACTCATTGCTAAAGTAAGTGGGTGTAAACGAGTGCCTGAGCCTCCTGCTAAAATAATTCCCTTCATAGTGTTAAAATTTATGGTTTGAAAGGTACAAATTTTTTAAAATTCTAACTATAATTGATACTTTTAATTAAAATAATGCGAAATTTTTATAAAATAATACCCTTTCTTCTGATTTTTTTTGCTTTTTCGCTTAAACAAGATTCTCCTTTTTTTCAAAATCTGGTTATTCAGGCTGTTAATCAAACTAAAATTAGGGTAACTTATGTTCCGGCCTATGTGCAAATAAAATATCCAAATGGCGATGTTCCTTCAAACACCGGTGTATGCACCGATTTGATTATAAGGGCATACAGGGGCGTTGGCATTGATCTGCAAAAAGAGGTTCATGAGGACATGGTGAAAAATTTTAAAGACTATCCTCAATTATGGAAGCTTAAAAAAACCGACACTAACATTGATCACAGAAGGGTTCCTAATCTAATGACTTATTTTAAAAATAAAAAAGCCCAACTGTCAATTTCTTCTGAAGCTGAGGACTATGCGCCCGGAGATATTGTTACTTGGAATTTGCAAAATAAAAAGGTAGTGAGCGGTATAACTCATATTGGCATTGTTGTTGATCAAAAGTCTTTAGATGGCAAGCGATACCTGATAGCCCACAATATTGGTGGTGGAAATACAATTGAGGATATGCTTTTTTCTTATGTTATTATTGGGCATTACCGATTTAAGTTATAAATAAGCTTTAATTTGTTAAAAAGTGAGATTTTTCTCATTTATTGTAAATTTTCAAAAGTCCCCCTTTATTAATGAGTAAACCCCCCCTTTTACTTATTGAAAAAATGATAAATTGGCTAATAAAAAACTACTTTTGTTTGGTAGGGTGGATATAATTAGACCTTACCAAAACAAAAAAAACGAACAAATGAAGAAAATTGGCTTAATATTCACCTTAGCGTTAGTTTTAACAGGTTTTTCTGTAAGATCGCAAAACCCAACGTATAATCAATTAGTTTCTATTATTAACACCAAGATGCCCGGCTTAAATGTTTCGAATAAGCTTATAGCTTTTCAGGTATGGTCTACTGCTGATGTTAAGAGCAGGGAGGCAAATAAAGAATTTGATAAAATGTACACGACTTATGAGAATGTAAAGTTTAAAGATGCTCATAAAGGAACTATCGTTATTAGTTGCAATATTGATGACGTTACAACAGGAAACATTACTGCTGCCAAAGACGGGATTCATAAGGTAATTTCAATAAATAAATCAGAGTTTAATTTTTTAAATAATTTAACATCAGGAAGTAATTTGATGTATGATAATACAACAAACAAGGTATATGAGAATATTCCTGCCGAAAAAATTTGGAACTCTTATACTCAACTTATTATTCGTTAATCATGAAGAATAGATCATTCAAAATAATTGCAATTGCCGTCCTGATGTTTTTAGGATTAAGCAATTCTTATTCGCAAAGTGCAGCAGCTTGTGCTAATGCGCAAAACATTTGCAATAACCCAAGCTTCCCTATGACAGTTGGAGGAACCGGATTAACCGGTCTGGCTGCGGGACCCTCTATTAGTAATCCATTTACAAACCCTCAAGGTGTGGGTTCTGGCTGTATGTTCGCAAACGCGCCGGGTCCAAACTGGATGGTTTTAACAGTTAGTAGCAATGGAATGTTAGGTTTTTCTTTTGGAGCTGCGGGAAGTCCAAATCCACAACAGTGTTTTTACGATTGGATCATGTGGCCGTTTACACCAAGTACTTGCGCAAGTATATTTAATAATACTCTTCCTCCTGCGGCTTGTAATTGGAATTGTACTTCTACCGGCGGAACCGGTATGGGGCCTACACCTCCGGGTGCTACAGGTTGTAACTATCAGCCTTCTATCCCTGTAACTGCCGGACAACAATTTATTATTCTTTTTTCAAATTATTGTGGTGTTAATGGTAACGTTACTATTTCTAATAACGGAACAGCAGGATTAACCTGCAGTCCAATGTTAGTGCCAAGTGCTACAGCCTGTCCTAATCAACCGGCTGTTGTTACTGCTACTTGGACAGGTGTTTCAAACATTTCTTATACCATTAATCCCGGTAACGTTGTTCAAACAAGTCCTAACTTTACAGTTAGTTCTCCTGTTAGTACTACTTATACAGTATTAGCATCTGCAACAAATACAAGTAATTCTGTAATTAATACGCAAGCCACTTTCTCTTTAACAATTAGTCCAAATACAACTTTAGCTATTACAAACCCAACTTTTTACTGTAGCGGTGAAAACGTAACGTTTACCGTTAATCCTGCCGGAGCAACTGCTTATAGCGTTAATATTCCTGCAGTTGGTACCCAAACTTTTGCAAATAATATAATAAGTATTCCCGGATTAGCTACACCATCAACAGTTGTTGCTTATTCTTTAGTTGCCACATACAGCACCGGTTGTATCGGTACAGGAACGACAAATGTGGCAATAGCTCCAAATCATTCTATTACAGTAAATACAACAAGCAATGTTTGTCAGGGTGACTTGGTTAACTTAACTGCATCTTTACCAACAGCAACTGCTTATGCCTGGACTGGCCCTAATGGTTTTAGCTCTAATGTGCAAAATCCGAATATTGCTAATATTCAGCCAACTTCTACTGGTATGTATACTGTTAATTCAAATATTGTTTTTAACGGAAAACTTTGTCCAAGAGTAAATACAACATCAATCAGCGTTGTTCCTATAAATTCTATAACAGTAATACCAAACTTCACGCTGTGTCAGGCAAGCGCATTAAATTTAACTTCAATTTCTAACGGAGCTATTTCTTATTCATGGAATGGACCACCTTCTTACACATCTTCATTACAAAATCCATCTCTTGCAAATATGATGCCTACGCAATCCGGTAACTATACTGTTACAGCGTTGTATACAGATGGTGTTAAAACTTGTTCAAATACTGCAGTATCAAATGTATCTGTAGTTCCTACATTCCCAGTTGCGGTTACGGTACCTGCCAACCTTTGTCAGTATTCAACTGCAAATATTAGCGCTTTAGCGCCTACAGCAGTTGGTTATTCATGGATAGGGCCAAACAATTTTACTTCAACGCTACAGGCACCTTCTATTCCAAACATGCAGCCTAGTAATGCAGGGGTTTATTTTTCTACAGCAACCTTTGCTATTGGCAGTGTAAGTTGTACTATTACAGGTTCAAATCAAATAAACGTTGTTCCTGTTAATCCTGTAATTGTTACACCAACGGTTAGTGTTTGTGAGCCAACAAACGCTCAGCTGGCAGCGAGTTCAAATGGTGCCGCCACTTATTCATGGACAGGACCTAATACGTTTACTGCAAATTATGCCAATCCTACTTTATATTATACAACACCTGCAGTTTCCGGTGTTTACACGGTTGTAACTTCATACAATAACGGGGCACTTGTTTGTTTTAATTCAAATACAACTCAAGTTATTGTAAATCCTCGCTTAACATTTACTTTGCAACCATACAAACAAATGTGTTATAATTCGCTATTGACGGTTAATGGGCCGGTTGGCGCAACCTCATATTCATGGACAAGTTCAAACGGATTTACTTCTAATAGTCAAAATTTAACTATTCCAAATATCCAACCTAATCAGTCAGGAACATATACTTTAAATGTATCCTTAGGGCCATGTGTTACTTCAGATAAATTTCAGGTTGAGGTATTAACACCGTTGGCATTTACATTAACTCCAGAGAATAGAACAATTTGTTTAGGAGACAGTATTAAATTGGTTGCCGGATCTACCGGTGGAAGTCAGAATTACGCTTATGTTTGGACTCCCGGAATTTTCTTAGGTTCCCCAACTGGAAGTGTACAATATGGTCATCCAATCGGAACCACGATTTACAATCTTGCGGGTTGGGATATTGCATGTCCTAATTACACAGTGTTTCATACATTTACGGTTCAAGTTAATAAACCTCCAATGCCAGATCTTCAATTAGAAAAAGAGCAAGGTTGCGAACCGTTATGTTTGTTTTATAACACAAAAACACAATCTGAGGCCGCAATTACAACATTTGATTTTGGTGGTACGCGTGTATTGCAGGCAGATAGTTTTACATATTGTTTAGATGAACCGGGAACTTATTTTATAAAGGTACTATCAACCGGTAAAAATGGTTGTTCGGGAGTTTATGATTATCCTGCACCGATTGTAGTTTTCCCAAAACCACATTCAGATTTTAGTTGGTCACCGGATGTTGTTACAACAAGTAATAACGATGTAACTTTCAGTCCAACGTCAAAATATGGTCCTATAACAAGTATTAACTGGTTATTTTCCGGAACAGGAATAGAGGGATATGATTCAACTAATGTAAAAAACCCACAACGTGTTTTTGAAAATCCAGGAAAGTTCCCAATTATGTTAATTCAAAGAACCGATAAAGGTTGTGTGGATTCTGTAATTAAAAACATAGAGATTGTTGAAGATTTTAATGTGTATATTCCAAATGCCTTTACACCAAATGGCGATGGATTAAACGATATCTTTTTAGTAAAAGGATTAGGATTTAAAACAGAAGGTTTTAGTATGGAAATCTTCGATCGTTGGGGACATTCACTTTTCTATAGTAAAGATCTTACCAAAGGTTGGGATGGAACTGCAAAAGGAATTCAGTCGCAGGACGGTGTTTATATATATAAAATTAAAGCAGTCGGCGCTAATGGCGAAGGTCGTAAAGAATATGTTGGTCATGTAACCTTAATGAAATAATTTAAATAACATTTAAGAACATCAATCCCTCTGCTAAAAAGCAGGGGGATTTTTTTTAGCAGCTTATCGGTGCTTTCGCTTTTTATTATTTAAACCGATTTAAAGGCAAATTCATCGCATCCAAACTTAGTGAATAAGCTATAATAATGAGGGAATAAGTTGTTATAACACCTCTTTAGGCATATCTTTATAGAAACCCATTTTATAATGAAAAACGTTTTAAGATTCCTACTGGCGTGTTTGTTTTTTAACCAAGCGTTAATCGCTCAAAACAATCCTGCACATATTCCTGGCACGCCTTGTAATGGCTGTGTTTGGGCTGATCCAGGCGCAAATGCGAAGCCAATTGGAAATTCCAATAATAACGTAATGAACGGTAATGGTTCTATACAAACCAGTTATACTCAAACCGCTTGTGGCTTAGGTTACACACAGGTTTCGGCACGTTTGCATAAAAGAAATTTTGGAGGTGTTCCTCCCGGAACCGGCACTACACAGCCTTGTCCTATAGTAGTAACGGGGATTCCTGCCGGCGCTATTATTCAAGCAGCTTTTTTATATGCCGGTGGTTCGGGTGCTGCAGGTTCTGGTAATTTTACTGCAACAATCGTTAATCCTTCTGCTGTTAGCCAAGCTTTTGCTATGACACAAATTGGCACTCATACAGATAAATGTTGGGGATACGGCGGAACCTGGACTTCTCGCGCAAACGTAACTTCAATAATAACCGGAAATGGAACGTATACTTTATCAGGCTGTCCGGTAATGCCGCAAACTCCACAAAAGGATACTGATGGAGCAACGTTATTTATAGTATACGTTAATCCGGCTTTAAATATTACAGGAAGTATTGTTATTGCTGATGGCTGTCAAGTAGGTGCGGGTGGTACAATAAATAGTCTTATTAGTGGATTTAATGTTTGCGGTAATCCAACTACTACACAAAACTTTATGGTGGTTGGTGATTTTCAAAAGATCTCAGCTCCAAATTTGAGAATGAACAGTCTTGTCAACAACGTAGTTCATCCGGTAGCTAATCAACAGGTGTGGGACTATGTTGCTGCTCCAGGTGCTCCTGCGGTAAACGGACAAACTACTGCTAATTATGGGATCACAAGTACAGGCGATTGTTATTCATTAAATATGGCTGGAATGTTTTGGCAAACAGGACCATGCTTAACCGTTACAGCGGCAAGCACTCCATCATGCCCAACTTCAAATGCAACGGTTACTGTATTAGGCGGAAATCCTGCCTATACTTATACATGGACTCCATCCGGTCAAAATACTCAAGTAGCAACAGGGCTTTCTTCTGGAACTTATACAGTAAATGTTGCCGATAATTTAGGATGTAAAACCGGAACAGCTGTTGTTTCTGTTACAACTACACCATTAAATCCAATAACAATTACAGGCGGAACTATTTGTTCGGGCACTAGTGTTGGGCTAACCGCTAACGGCGCTCCAACCTACACATGGGCCCCGCCGGCAACTCTAAGCGCAACACTTGGCGCAAATGTTACAGCTAATCCACTTGCAACAACTGTTTACTCAGTTTCATTCACAAACACAGCAGGCTGCGTTGGTACTCAAACTACTCAGGTAATTGTTAATGCAACACCAACAATTAGTTCTGTTTCAAATAACGGACCAGTTTGTCAAGGTGCTACCGTTACATTCTCAGTCAATACAAGTATTGCCGGGACAACTAGTTTTGCATGGTTAGGGCCACTGGGCTATAATTCTACCACCCAAAACCCTCAAATCTTAAGTCCCGTGCCAACTAACTCAGGCACTTATTCCGTAACTGTTGTTAATACATTCACAAATGGCGGCTCATGCCAGACTTCAGGGTCTACAAACCTTGCTATAGTACCTGTTTCTTCTTTGGCAGTTACTCCAACTTTTACACTTTGTCAATCCGCTAACTTAAATTTAACTTCAAATGCAGTAGGTGCAGCATCCTATTCTTGGACAGGGCCTTCTGTTTTTTCATCTACATTGCCAAATCCAAGTATTGCTAACGTAATGCCTGCAAATTCCGGCGATTACAGTGTTACAGCTTTTTTTACAAGTCCGTTTACAACTTTGGTTTGTACCTCAAATGCAGTTACAAACGTATCAGTAGTTCCTACATCCCCGGTAATTGTAACAATGCCAAATAATCTTTGTCAATATGCTACAGCCAATATAAACGCTAATGCTCCCGGAGCAATTGGTTTTTCTTGGATTGGACCAAATAATTTTAGTTCTAATCAGCCAACTGCGGTTATACCAAATATTCAACCAAACGGAACAGGAGTTTATTACGCTACCGCTACGTTTGCAATTGGAAGTGTAAGTTGTACTATTACAGGTTCTAATCAGTTATCAATTGTTCCGGTAAATCCGGTAATTGTTACTCCAACAGTTACTGTTTGTGAGCCAAATAATGCCTCATTTGGTTCTAGTTCAATTGGCGCTGCAACATATTCTTGGTCTGGACCAAATAATTTTGTTGCTAACGGCCCTAACCCTACCATTTATTTACCAACACCATCATTGTCTGGAATATATACTGTATCAACATCCTATAATAACGGATCATTTACTTGTTATAATTCAAATACAGTGCAGTTAATAGTTAGTCCTAGATTAACGTTTACTTTGGACGCTTATAGACAAATGTGCTATAATTCATTGTTAAATGTAAATGGTCCTGCAGGCGCAACTAGTTACTCATGGACAAGTTCAACCGGATTTACTTCTAATACTCAAAACTTAACAATTCCGGGTATACAACCAAATCAATCAGGAACATATACGTTAAACGTTGCCTTAGGAAATTGTATTACCACTCAAAAAATTCAAATTGATGTTTTAACGCCTTTGGCTTACACCTTAACACCTCCAAATCAAACAATTTGTAAAGGCGATAGTGTTAAATTATTTGTTGGGTCTACCGGAGGTAGCGAAAATTACGCTTATGTTTGGACCCCTGGTATATTTTTAGGATCGCCTACAGGCAGCGTACAATATGGCCATCCATTAGGAACCACCATTTATAATCTTGCAGGTTGGGATATTGCTTGTCCTAATTACACAGTGTTTTATACTTTCACTGTTCAGGTAAATCAACCACCTATGCCTGATCTGCAATTAGAAAAAGAGCAAGGCTGCCAACCGTTATGTTTGTTTTATAATACAAAAACACAAAACCAAGCTGCGATAACAACTTACGATTTTGGTGGAACAAATGTTATGCAGGCCGATAGTTTCACTTATTGCTTGCAGGAGCCCGGCACCTATTATTTAAAAATTGAATCTTTAGGAAAAAATGGTTGCAGAGGAGTTTACGATTATCCTGCGCCAATTGTTGTTTTCCCAAAACCACAGTCAGATTTTACCTGGTCGCCGGATGTTGTTACAACTAGTGATAATCAAGTTATCTTTGATCCAACTCATAAATATGGCCCAATTACTAGTATTAATTGGATGTTTAGCGGAACAGGAATTGAAGGATATGATACAACTAACTTAAAAAATCCTCAACGTGTTTTTGAAAACCCGGGTAAATACCCAATTATGTTAATTCAAAGAACGGATAAGGGTTGCATTGACAGTGTTGTGAAATACATTGAAATAAGAGAAGATTTTAATGTATTTATTCCAAACACATTTACACCAAATGGCGATGGTAACAATGATGTGTTTAATGTAAAAGGTTTAGGTTTAAAAGTAACAGGGTTTAGTATGGAATTATTTGATCGTTGGGGTCATTCGATGTTTTCTACAAAAGACATCACTAAAGGATGGGACGGAACAGTTAAAGGCCAACCGGCACAAGACGGGGTTTATATTTATAAGATCTTTGCAGTTGGTGCAAATGGCGAAGGTCGTAAAGAATATGTGGGTCACGTTACATTAATGAAATAATTTAGTCACTTTTTTTAATATCCCTCTGCAAGTTTGTAGGGGGATTTTTTTTGCTTAATATAAAGCATGTTAAATTAAATTTATGTATGTGACCTGCAGGATTTAGTATTTGAAATGCTTTCTTTTTTCATCTGTTTTTAGTACCTTCACTTGCTGAAAATAAACGCTTAAATGCTTTTAGTTACTTATGAATAAGGATTTTATTTTTTTAAAAATTACGTTTAAATGATTAATAATATTTTAGCGAAAATATTATTAATTGTTTCCATTTTATTTTTTTGGAAAGAAAATCTCTTTTCACAAAATGCATCAACGTGCAATAGTGCGCAATACGTTTGTACAAATCCTATTCTAACGTTTACTGCAAATTCCGGAACCGGTTTAACTCCGGGTTTAGGTGTGAGTAATCCATTTACTAATCCTCAATTTGTAAATGCAGGATGTATGTTTTTAAATGTACCGAATCCGCAATGGTTAATTATTAATATTACTTCATCAGGCAATTTAGGTTTTTGTTTTGGCGCTCTTGCTTCAGCATTTCCTCAAGCCGGAAATTATGATTGGATCATGTGGCCTTATAACCCAACCGCCTGCTCAGACATTTTTAATAACGCTTTGCCACCGGTTGCTTGTAACTGGAATTGCACCGGAGCCGGCGGAACAGGAATGGGAACAGTGCCGGTGGGTGGTTCGTTCTGTAATTTTCAACCATCAATTCCTGTTGTTCAGGGGCAGCAATACATAATTCTTATTACTAATCCAAGTGGTGTTAACACCAATGTTTCCTTTCAGAATACAGGTACTGCAGGTGTTTCATGTAACCCGATAATTTTTCCAAATCTTACTGCTTGCCCCGGTCAACTCGCTGTTTTTACAGGCACCTGGGTTAATACCACTTCCGGTTCTTTTACGCTTAATCCTGGAAATGTTGTTCAAACAAATCCTTCCTTCACTGTAAGTTCTTTGGTAAATCAAGTTTATACGGTAACGGCCACTGGAACAGATCTTAGCTTGGCAGCCATAAATGATCAAACTACGTTTACATTAACTATTAATCCTGTAATTCCAATTTCTGTTTCAACACCAACGAATTTTTGTTACGGTACAAATGCTACTTTTACGATCAGTCCGTCTGCAGGCGGCACGTTCACTGTTTCAGGACCGGCTGTGCCTACAGCTACCTATTTTACTAGTAATATTTCTATCCCAAATATAATAACACCAAACATCGGCACCTTTTCGGTAGTAGCTAACTATACCAATGGTTGTATTGGTTCACAAACTACAGCTGTAAACGTTGCTCCAAATAATTCAATAACTGTAAACACAACCAGCAATGTGTGTCAAGGCAGTAGTGTGAATTTAACGGCATCTTTACCAACTGCAACCGCTTATGCTTGGTCTGGTCCAAATGGTTTTGTTTCAACTTTACAAAATCCAATAATCAATGGCATACTTCCTGCTTCTGCAGGTGTTTACACGGTTAATTCTGATATCGTTTTTAATGGGATAACTTGCGCAAGAACAAACACTACTCAGATAAATGTGGTAGCTACAAGCCCTGTGGCTGTTACACCAAATTTCACCTTGTGTGAGGGAACAAATTTAAATTTAACTTCCAATGCAGTAGGCGCCGTTTCTTATTCTTGGAATGGACCCGGAACATATACTTCGGCTTTACAAAATCCGATTGTCGCTTCTCTACTACCAAGTGATGCAGGAAATTATAACGTAGTGGCTTCATTTACAAATGCAGCGCTAACCTGCACTACCGGAGCAGTTTCCAATGTATCGGTAGTTGCTACTTCAACCGTTGCAGTTGCTTTGCCAAATAATATTTGCCAGAATGCTACAGCAAATCTTTCAGCCAATGCGGTTGGTGCAATTTCTTATTCATGGACGGGTCCAAATGCTTTTACCTCTAATATTGCTGCACCTTCCATAACAAATATTCAAACTAACGGTTCAGGAATTTACACAGCCACCGCTATGTTCTCAATTGGTTCGGTAAGTTGCACAACAACTGCTACCGATCAAATAGACGTAGTTGGAACCAGCACGGTTGCTGTTACACCAAATTTCACTTTATGCGAAGGGGCTAATTTAAATCTTAACTCAAACGCAGTAGGCGCGGTTTCTTATTCTTGGAATGGACCCGGAGCATATACTTCGGCTGTACAAAATCCGATTGTTGTTTCTGTATTACCAAGTGATGCAGGAAATTACAATGTGGTGGCTTCATTTTCAAATGCCGCCTTAACCTGCACCACGGGAGCAGTTTCCAATGTATCGGTAGTTGCCACTTCAACTGTTGCAGTTACTGTACCAAATAATATTTGCCAGAATGCTACAGCAAATTTGTCTGCCAATGCGGTTGGTGCAATTTCTTATTCATGGACGGGGCCAAATGCTTTTACCTCTAATATTGCTGCACCTTCTATTACAAATATTCAAACTAACGGTTCAGGAATTTACACATCAACAGCTATGTTCTCTATAGGTTCGGTAAGTTGTACAACAACTGCTACCGATCAAATAGACGTAGTTGGAACCAGCACGGTTGCTGTTACACCAAATTTTACCTTATGTGAGGGGACCAATTTAAATCTTACCTCAAATGCAGTAGGTGCCGTTTCTTATTCTTGGAATGGACCCGGAGCATATACTTCGGTTGTACAAAATCCGATTGTTGCTTCAGTATTACCAAGTGATGCAGGAAATTACAATGTAGTCGCTTCTTTTTCAAACGCTGCATTAACCTGCACTACCGGAGCAGTTTCCAATGTATCGGTAGTTGCTACTTCAACCGTTGCAGTTGCTTTGCCAAATAATATTTGCCAGAATGCTACAGCAAATCTTTCAGCCAATGCGGTT
>JALHPG010000069.1 GCA_022842625.1 Bacteroidia bacterium
TTATCTTTTTCCGGCGATCCAGAAGATTCTCTTACGTTGAGACTCCTGTACTCCTTATTTAAAATGTCAATCTGAACGTATTTCCCTGCTCGCTCTTTCTGCCTATTTCGTTTCGGGGGTGCAAAAGTACATATACTTTTTGTAACCACCAAATCTTTTTTAAAAAAAATTAATCTTTTTTTTAGATCTTATTCTTTTAATTTCTAACTCTCTATACTTACTCAAAAAACGGGAGGGCAAAACTAGTATTTCTTTTTATTGTTTGCAAAATTTATTTTCATTTTTTAACGATTTTTTTCAGACCGAATTTTATTACCAGGAGATATTGCGTTAGGGATTGCAGTGAAAAGCCCACAGTGTAAGGTTTTTGAGAGAAAACCTTACATGAGGACTTGTAACGAAAAGCCCGCCCATTGTTGAAAACTTTGTTCTTGTTTTTAACAATGGGAACGCCCAAATAATATGATTTAGGAATTGTTAAGCTTAATTTTACGTGTAATAATTTAAAAAAAACAGAAATGGCAGGCGTGAACAAGGTAATACTAGTTGGAAATTTGGGAAAGGACCCGGAAATAAAATATTTGGAAGGTAATATTGCACGCGTGCATTTTAGTTTAGCCACAAGTGAAGTATACAAAGACAAAGCAGGCAACAGAGTTGAACAAACCGAATGGCATAATATTGTAATTTGGCGCGCATTAGCCGAAAGCGCAGAGAAAATTTTAAAAAAAGGCATGCAAATTTATTTGGAGGGCAAGATATTGACCCGCCAATGGAATGACAGAGACGGCATTAAACGATCGATAACTGAAATAAATTGCGATAATTTTGTAATACTACAGCGTAAAGATGGGTCTAGCAACGATTTTAAAGGTTTTGATTCCAACGCAAATTTAGATAATTTAGATAGTGCAGGCTTACCTTATTAACAAAAATAAATTAAAACAAATTAAAACACACAGGCTAAAATCAGAGCGCTTATTTACTTTTGTTAATTATGAAATTAAGTTATAAAACCTTTTTTTATTTTTTGACCATTGCTATTGGTATTGGCCTTGCCGGTTGTGATAACGAGGAGGAAGTTTTTTCGCCTAAGCCAAGGGGTTATTTTAGAATAAATTTTCCCGAAAAAAGCTACAGAATTTACGATAGTATTTGCCCTTATAAATTTGAAATACCGGTTTACGCAAGAATGAACCAGGATAAGCATAATGGAGCTAACCCATGCTGGTTAAATTTAGAGTTTCCGAAATATAAAGCTACTGTTTACCTAAGCTATAACGCGGTTAATAATGACATTGGCAAATTTTTAGAAGATGCGCATGACATCGCAAACAGGCACCAGGTAAAGGCTACAGGACTAGATGAAATAACTGTTTTAAGAGATAGCGCTAAAGTTTACGGATTGGTATTTGATATTGCCGGTAACACCGCATCATCGGTACAATTTTATTTAACGGATAGTACCAGACATTTTTTAAGAGGGTCGTTATATTTTTACAGTGCGCCAAACATAGATTCGTTAAGGATTGTGGTAGATTTTATTAAAAAAGATATTTTACATTTAATAAATACCACCAGCTGGAAAACAGACGCAGTAGTTAAGGATGTAAAAAAAGCAAAGGGTTAGGATCAGTTTTTTATTCGTACAGAATTACCATCGTAGGTTGCACCATAAACTCTTAAGCCCCATGAGGCGGGACCTTGAGTGACACCACCATCAAAAATTTGCCAACGAGAATCACTGATAGTATCTCTGCAAGTAAAATTATCGGACATTACTTTTGCTTTAGCGCCTGCATTATCGGGCAAATAAGATGATGTACGCTCTAACGCCACAAACTCTTGTTGAGATTTACGATAAAGGATAATGCCGTTAATACCTCCATTAACATAGATCCAGCCACCAATGGCCTGTATTTTAAAATTTAACGGATCGTTAGGATATACGGTAATATCGATTGGGACATAAGGAACAGGATGTTCTGCATTAGTCTTTGTTTTTTTTTTACAGCCAAAGATCATCATTAATAAAATAACGCCTATTAAAACTATAATTTTTAAATCCATTTTTATTAAAATAAGTTATAATGTAAAATGAAAGCCACTAATTAATTACATTTGATAAATAATAACAAAAATACGAAATAGATCGTGCTAATCCCAGAAAATAACCAAGAAGAGAACTCACAAAAAAAGTTTAATCCGTTAATGCCGCTGTACTTTGCTTTAATATTGGCTTTAGGGGTTGGTATTGGCTATTATTTTACTTTTAACGCTAACTTCTCGGCAACACAAACTGCTTTTACAAAACAGGTTGGCGGTACTAAAATAAATAATTTACTTGATTACATAGAACTACAATATGTTGATACAGTTAACAGAACACAACTGGAAAATAAAACAATAACTTCTATGCTAAAAAGCCTAGATCCGCATAGTGATTTTATACCGGCATCGGAATTTACGGCTGTTAACGAACCATTAGAAGGGAATTTTGACGGCGTTGGTATTGAATTTAATATTATAAATGATACTGTAAGGGTGATTAATCCTATAATTGGCGGCCCATCAGAAAAACTTGGTATTAAAGCCGGCGATAAAATAATAAAAGTTGATGCTAAAAATTTAACCGGAAAAAAAATAACCAATAAAGATGTTTTTGATAAGTTAAGAGGAAAAAGCGGCAGTGTGGTAAACGTTACCATACTAAGATCGGGTTTAAATAAATCTTTAGATTACAAGATCACTCGTGGTCAAATTCCTTTATATAGCCTAGATATAGCTTACCTTGTTAAGCCCGGCATTGGTTATATGAAAATTAGCAGATTTGCAAGCACCACCTACGATGAATTTTTAAAAGCCTTTAATGATCTGACTAAACAAGGAATGAATAAATTAATTTTAGACCTACGCGGTAACGGTGGCGGTTTTTTAAAAACCGCAGTTGAATTGGCAGATGAATTTTTGATGAAAGGGCTGCAAATCGTTTACACCGAAGGTAAATCACATCCTAAAAAAACATACAGCGCAACTTCGAGAGGAGGATTTGAAAAAAACGAAATGGTTGTTTTAATTGATGAAGGAAGTGCCAGTGCAAGTGAAATTGTTGCCGGTGCATTGCAGGATAATGATAGAGCAACCATTATTGGTCGCAGAAGTTTTGGAAAAGGCTTAGTGCAAGACCAAATTGACCTTCCGGATGGCTCGGCAGTACGTTTAACGATTGCCCGTTATTATACACCTACAGGACGTTGTATTCAAAAGCCTTACACAAATGGTTTAGATGAATATTATAACGAAGAATACACCCGATATGAGCACGGAGAATTGTATAATGCAGACAGTATTAAAGTGGACAAGAGTAAGCAATATAGGACGCCAGGAGGGAAAATTGTTTATGGTGGAGGCGGAATTGTGCCGGATATTTTTGTGCCCCTAGATAGCGTTAAATATAGCACCATTGTTAACCGTTTATTTTACAGCGGTGCACTAAATACATTTGCTTTTGAGTTTACCGATAAAAATAGAAGCAAGTATTTAAATGCTTATAAAACCGCGGCGGACTTTATTTTAAAATTTAAAGTAAGTAAAAACGAAGCAGTGGAATTAAATAATTATTTAGTATCAAAAAAAATAACATCAATCCATTTAGAAGGAAATGAAAAAGGCTTTGATCAAATTTTGAAAGCTTTAATAGGAAGGAATTTATTTGATAAAGATGCCTACTACCCTATTTTAAATCAAAACGATAATTCGATCTTAAAAGCAATAAACGTTTTGGGAGAAAAGAATAAATCTTAAATGTTTTTAAATTAAGATACTTACATTTACGCATTAACGGAGACTTGTCAGAGTGGCCGAACGAGCACGCTTGGAAAGCGTGTTTACCGCAAGGTAACGAGGGTTCGAATCCCTCAGTCTCCGCAGAATGTATAAAATGAAGTCCTGCTTTTTTGCAGGACTTTTTGTTTTTTCGGCGAAGACTGAAAGTTTTTCACTTTCAAGGATTCGGAGAAAAACAAAAATAAGCCCGCATTTCGCGGTATTCATTTAATATTGACGATGGGAGACACTAGGGATCATTTCATAATCCCTCAGTCTCCGCAGATAAATCAAACCAGCCCCCCGCGATGAGCGGGGTTTTGTTTTTGATATGAAATAAACCAAGCTTGCTTGAGTTTATGAATGAAAAAATAAAAGCCAAAAGGCTGGTTTGATTTTGACAATGGGAGAACAAGGGATCATATTAATAATCCCTCAGTCGCCACAAAAAAAAGACGCCAGTGGCGCCTTTTTTGTTATACGTAAAATTAAAGTTGAACTACTTAAAATTACATTTTAGCCAGATCAAGATTGAATTTGTACCCAAATTTTTTAAGCATACGTAAATGAGATCCTAAAGCTTGGCTAATTGTTGGTGCACACAAATAGGGTAAGTTAAATTCTTTTGCGGTTTCTTCAACGATCTTTGAAATTTGTGGATAATGAACATGACAAATATTTGGAAACAAATGATGTTCAACCTGAAAATTTAAACCACCTACATACCATGATAATAGTTTATTATTGCGAGCAAAATTTACAGTTGTTTCCATTTGGTGAATAGCCCATTCGTTCTCGATAATATTTGATTCGTTTGGTAAAGGAAAATCTGCTTCTTCTACTGAGTGTGCTAATTGAAAAACTAGCCCTAATACTAGGCCGCCAACACCCTGCATTAAAAGAAAACCACAAATTATTAAGCCAACGGAATATCCTTGAAAAATGATCGGCAACACGATCATATAAGCAAAAAATAAAAGTTTTAGAAACACCATACTTATAAAGTATTTTGTGTTCTCTGAACTGGAAAATCTGTTCGTTCCTTCTTTTTTGTATTTAAAAAATTGAATAAAATCTTTTGCCAAAGCCCAATAAAGCGTAAGAATTGAATAGAAGAAAAAAACATAAATAAATTGAAAACGGTGTATTTTTTTTGGTTCGGAATGTGGCGAAAATCGTAAAATTAATTTATCGGCAATATCATCATCAATGGCATGAACATTTGTATAGGTATGATGTAAAACATTGTGCTGAAGTTTCCAATTAAAAACCATTCCGCCAATTAAGTTTAACGAATAGCCTAACCAATTATTTACAACTTGTTTTTTTGAATAGGCCCCATGGTTTGCATCGTGCATGATTGACATGCCAATGCCTGCCAAAACAAAGCCCATATAAGCATAAAGTGAAATTACCACCCAAGGTTTTAATAACATTAAATTAAGAAGTAAAACAGGTATAATAAAGGATGACAATAAAACAATAGTTTTAATGACCATTGTTGCATTTGCATTTTTAGAAATGTTATTATCTTTAAAATACTGGTTTACTCGTTTTTGTAAGGTTGGAAAAAATAAGGATTTGTCCTTAGGCACGAATCTTGGAAAACTTTTGGTTGTAGAACTCATGGTTGTAAAGTTACGATTCAAAAATATAAAAACAAAAAAGGCTCCAGATTTCTCCGGAGCCTTTTAACATTAGATTTAGTTAAAATTAGTTTGCAGTAAATCCATTGAAAGAGAAATTTGTTGCATTTCTGATCTCATTGTTAAACAAACCATTTTGAGTTGTAGTACTGTTTCCAAAAACACCATTAGGACCAGTTGTTGTTGGAGCGCTAACACCATTAACAATTCTTAATGTATCTCTTGTAGAAGCATAATCAGCAACCCAAACAGTTGCATTTTGAAAAAATCCAGGAGTTGTTGAAGCAACTGTAGGGAAAGTAAATGAATAACGACCATTAGCATCTGTAGTTGTAGTGTATAATTTAGTTGCTAAGATAGAAGGGTCTTTATCAAAATTCATATAAACTGTAATTCCGGCAGGAACTGCGATATTAGTTCCACCACCAACAACTACAGGTAAAGCTGTACCGGTTTTAGTAGTTAACACCATGTTTAAACTGATAGAACCGCTTAATTGAGCTGTACCGATATTAAAGTTATTAGGATTTGATGAAACATTTGTTGCAGTAAAGTTATGATCAAAAGAAGTATTTTGTCCCATAAATAATGTTCTGGTTGTTGATGTACCAAAATAAGTAGCATATAAACCTGTTTTAGTTACATTGTTTATGATTGTATCTTGAGTACCGGTAAATCCATCAATTGTAATTAAGGCACTAACACCTGTTGCATTTGATTTTACGCTAATTGCGTAGTTACCATTTGCATCTGTTGTAGCAGAATAAACGTCTGCACCGTTTGCTGTAGAGTTAGGGTACAATCCAGAAGCACCACCTTTGTTAACTTTAATTGTAACAACAACACCTGACATGTTAACGCGGTTAGTGTTTGTCCACCCACCATTACCATTTGGAGTGATAACATTTTTGTTTACGTTACCTTTAACAATTGATGTTCCTGTAACATCTGTTGCTGTAAAGTCACTGTTTGATTCTTTTTTCTTGCAAGAAAATAATGCTAATGTAATTGATAATGCTATTAATGATTTTTTCATGATATTATATTTTAATTTGTTTTTAATATTTTTAATTAATTTATTTTTAGAAATGGAAAATAAGGGTTAATGCACCTGCTCCACCACTTAGGGCTGTATTTCCACCCAAAGTATTGTTCATAGAGAAAATAGATCCGCTGTTATTATCAACTGAAAAACCTTTTAATTTTTCTGATGAATCAACATCTACGTCTTCAGTAAATACTTCCGGTCCATTTTGTCCATTATTATAAACTTCTCTAGTTGAAGTAGTAGCTCTTCTTGTAGTAACAGAGTATCCCCAACCATATTCAGCACCTATTGAAATTTTAGAGAATATAAAATATTCAATTCCAATAAATCCTCTAACACCAAAACGAATACCACCGGTATTTTTTGCTTCAAGTGTTCTTGTTGTTCTTCCTGCAGCAATTGGGTTAACTGTAGTTACACCAAAAGTGTTAAAGTTATTTGTAAATTGAACAGGGTATTTATCAGAAAAATCATTTCCATATTCTACGCTTTGTTTTGAACCTGTAGTTCCAAATCCAATTTCTCCACCGTAAAATCCTTGTAATCTTCTGTAACCTCTTCTTTTTTCGTATCCAACAGTAATTAAAACATTTCTTTTAGAGAATTTTAATTTATCATCAACTCTAATTAAAGAAGCTGCGTTCATATCATCAATAGTTCCAAGCGAAGCATTGTACATTGCTTGCGCATCTTGTACTTGAGCAGTCATAGAACCAGACAATGTGTTAATACCAACACGACCGCGAATAGCAGTTGTTGCATCAAGGTAATACTTACCAACGATTTGATTATTTGATGCTTGCACAAAAGAAACTACATTTGACGACCCAGCAAAAGGTGTAGCGCGATTTAATGTACCTAAAAACATGTCAAGAATAGGAATTGTGTTAAAACCTAAACCGATATCACCCTTTTTAGGCAAAATTTCGTGACCCTTTTTATTTTTGATCACTTCATCCCCGGAACTTGCCTCCTGAGCATGACCTAACATTGAGGTTAACAATGTTGTAACAATTAGTACTCTTTTCTTCATTTTTGTTTTATTTTTTGGTTAAATTTATTTAATATCAATTGTTAAGTATCAATGTTTTATCGATAAACATTTATAAAAACAGGGCTAAATTAGGTTATTTTTTCGTTTAAAATAAAAAAATCACATTTAATTTCTAAACTTCTTATCTCAAAATAGTTACATGACCTTTTAACTCATGAACGGTATCAACATTGTCGGTAATTGTAACGCGCCAAAAATAAACACCAATTGGATCTATACTTGTTTCTTGCATTTTACCATCCCAGCCCTGGCTAAAATCGGTTGTTTTAAAGATCCGTTTACCCCAGCGATTATAAACTTCAAACAAATAATTTTTCGTTGCCCAGCCTGTGCCTTTTGGAAGTAAAACCTCATTTAATTTATCATCATTAACGCTTATGCAATTTGGCATATAAAAATTAAAACCCTCTATTACACAAACAAATTTTATAGCCGTATCAATACAATTATTTTGATTTTTAGCTATCAATCGTATCATATTACATCCTGTATCTTTAAAAGTATAACTAATATCTTTTGTTTGCCCCATGTAAATACCATTTACCCTCCAGTTATAAGAAGTACCATCTTTAGTTTGATTTTGGATCATAACGTTTTCGGCATTGTTTAATGTAATAACTCCAGGATCGGTAGTAAAATCGGCTTTTGGACTGGCTAATACATGAATTACATTTGAATAAGTAAAAGAAGTTTTACAATTATTAGAATCATTTACCGTAAGTTTTACATTATAAATACCGGATTTTTGATAACAATAAGAGGTTGTATTTCCCATTTGCTCAAAGGGTTTATCCCCATAATTCCAAATGGCATTTGTAGATTTTAGCGTAACATTTGTAAATGAGGTACAAAAAGGTTCGCAACCAACCGTATCGCTTACTGTAAAAATTGGTGTAATTACCGGAAATAAATTAATTGGTATGATCTTAATTGCTGTTGGCGATCCACAGCCATCATTTACACTTAGTGTATAAAAAGGTATTGCTGCATTTTGTACAAAAATAGACGATGCATTGGTCATCCCCGGTTCCCAAGTATAACTGTAATTACCGTCTCCACCGGTAATGGTTGGTGTAATTTGAGCAGTTGTACCCGGACAAATTCCTGCCTGAGAACTATTAATATTAATTGAAATTGGAGCATTTACATTAACAGTAAGTTGATAAGGTGCCAAAGTACAACCATTAGCATCATAAACATTTAAACTATAAACCGATGTGCTTGTAGGCACTAAGTTAACAACCTGTCCGCTAATGTTACCCGGATTCCAAACATAGTTAAAGCCACCTGCTCCGCCAAATGCCGACGCTTGCAACAAAACCGGTTTACCAAAACAAACCGATGCAGGAGCATTAGCAGAATAAGAAAAAACCGGAGGAGTTGGAAAATTAATGGTGGTTGTAGCCGGGCAACCTATACCATCTATAGCTTTAATTGTATAAAAACCAGCGCATAAATTCGAAATAAAACTGCTACTTGTTGTTGGGGTATTTGAAACACTGTAAGTAATTGGAGGTATTGCATTTTGAACAGACAATTGAATGCTTCCATTACATTGATTATAACAAAGCACCGGAGTTGAACTAAGCACAGAAACACTAACGGTACTTAGATTGCCAACATTAAAGATCAACGTATCTAAACAGTTATTAGCATCTTTAATTACAGTAGTATAACTACCGCTGGTGAGGGAATTAATTGTATTTATAGCATGTGCCCCAACAATTGGCTGGGTAGTAAAACTATATGGAAAATTACCTCCGGATACATTTAAAGTAGCTGCACCATCAACTGCACTGCAGTTTTCTGGATTTGTTATGGCGTTTACACTCATGCTTGCAGCTGGTGTAACAATAGCAACACTTTTAGTAATGCAGGCGCTGCCATCTTTTACCGTTAACGTATAGCTACCAATTGGAATGCCCGATAAGGAGGATAAATTTGATAAACTTGGTTGCCATGTGTAAGTGAATGCCGGAGGAGCAGAACTTACTGATGAAATAATGGCACCATCGGATTTACCAGGACAACTTGGCTTTGTAACCGTAAAAGAAATTACAGGTTGCACTACCTGAGTAAAGACAACGGTGTTGGTTTTTAAACATCCATTAAGATCTTTTGTAACTATAGTATGTGTTCCTGCAAAAAGATTGTTTACTGTATTACTAGTGGCTGCAACGCCATCAACCGTATAAGTAAATGGCGCAACGCCACCTGTTGAAGAAGCAATACTACTTATACTTGTTCCAAAACAAGGAATAAATGTGTTTAATAAACTACTATTTATTGGTGGAGGTTCATTTACCGAAACAGTATTGGTTGCCTTACAACCTTTAAAATCTGTAATTGTAACAGTATAAACATTACCTACAGAAAAACCTGTGCCTACTTGAGCTGTTGACCCGGTAGACCAACTATAGGTAAAGGGATTAGTAAAAAATGAACTATTTACGCCCGCCGAAGCCATACCGTTAGTGCCTCCAAAGCAACTTACATTTGTTGGGGTAAAAACAACATTAGACGAAGAAAACGGAATTTGAACTTGAAATAATGTTTGCGTGGTACAATTGTTTGCAGATGAAATAAAAATACTAAAGGTACCAACCGGCATGCTTGTAACTGTCCCGGTATTTCCAACGGTTGTTCCAATGGCAACTGTTGCATTATTTAAAACATTAACAAATGTACACGTGTAAGGCGCAGTTGCTCCATTAATTGTAAAACTTGTACTGGATTGATTGTTTACACAATCATAATCATTAGTAAAAAACGGAAATAAAGAACACTGCGACTTTCCAAAATGAAAACAACAAATGGTCAATAAAATTATAAACCAGCTATGTTTTAGGTTTTTCAATTTAACTTTAATGCCATAAAGATAAGGATTAGCTGGCGAAAAACGACCAAGATTTAATAATTGGCGGCTTTACTTCAATAAGTGGAAACTTAAATAGTTGCAGAAACGCTAAAAATACTGGAATTACCCGGAAATGCCATTTTTGTAAATGAATATGAAAAACCAAAACGCTTAACTTTTAGTCCAAAACCAAAACTTAATCCGTTTGCCCCTCTTCTTTCAGGCAAGGTCATTTCGCGCTGACGACGATAATTGTAGGCTAAACGTAAATTAAAATTTTTGGTTAAAAGAATTTCTGTTCCAAAAGTAATGTGGCGCATAAAATTATCACTTCTATTACCGAAACGATTAGCGAATTTTTTAAATTTAGTTGAATCAACCGGCGTTTCGGAAGCATTAAAAGGGTTTGAATTACCTGCAGTATCAATGGAACTAATGTATTTTAAATTCCATTTTAACAACTGATCATAAACCATAAACACTTTAAATGGTGCTTTGGCTACTTTGTAACTTAAACCTAATTGCACATTTTGAGGCAAGGTTTGATTTTGAGACTGTGTGTTTGAATATTGCTTCCAAACAAAACCAACATTTTTTGCCAACAAACTAACCACTAAATTTTTTTTACTGTGATAAGTTATTCCAAAATCAATAGCATTAGCAAAAGAACTATAAATATCATATTGAGAGATAATGGTTTTTAAAGCTACACCAACGTTAAAAGAAGAATCTTCAAACGGTTTTGCATAATTTAAATTTATACAGTAATCGCTTGCTTTAAAATTATTTGTTTGTTGCCCGAACTCATCATATCCAACAAATTTACCGTAATCAAAAAACTGAATACCTCCACCAACATTTCCGTATTTTTTAAGATGGTGCGCATAGGCAGCGTAACCAAAATTAAGATCGCCAACAAAATTGCTATAATTAAGGGATACTTGTTTTGACATTGTTGAATTTAACAAGGCAGGATTACTATAAATTAAATTAACATCATCTCCCCAAATACTCATGCTGCTGCCACCAAGTGCTGCTGCGCGAGCTGTCATAGGAATATCTAAAAAGCGATAAGAATTAACCCCTCCGATCTGAGAAAAGCCTAAAGAGGCTAAAGAAATAAATATTAAAACGATTACTTTTTTCAACTTGACATTTAACGCTAAATTTATTCAAATATTGTGATAAAATAATACAATATTATAAACTCATCATATCTTTTAATTTAACAGCTTGCCTGCGCGAGATCTCAACTTCTTTACCGTCTTTTAATTTAACATTTAATCCTCCGTTAAACCAAGATTCTACACTGGCAATGAAATTTAAATTGATAATATGTTTTCTGCTTGCTCTAAAAAATTCTTTTTCATTTAAACGAGATTCAAGGCTATTTAAACTTCGTAAAATTAAGGGCCTAAATGTTTCAAAATAAACTCGTACATAATTACCTTCAGATTCAAATAATCGAATGTCAGATAATTTAACAAACCAACATTTTTCGCCATCTTTGATAAACACCATATCGTTTATTGTTAATGGCGAGTTATTATCGCTTTTGTTAGAGGTTTCTTTTATGGATAATTTTTTAATGGTTTCGGCCAAACGCTGTGGCTGAACAGGTTTTAATAAATAATCAAACGCATTCAACTCAAAGGCCTTTATCGCATGCTCATCATAAGCAGTTATAAAAACCACATCAACTGCGCCTGAGATCTCTTCAACCAATTCTAAGCCCGTTTTTCCGGGCATTTGAATGTCGCAAAAAATAACATCCGGCTTTAATTCATTAATTTTTTCTTTTGCCTGAATAGCATCAGAGCATTCGGCAATAATTTCAATTTCTTTATGCGTGGCCAATAAATTTTTTAATTCTTGTCGCGCTAAACGTTCATCATCTATAATTATTGCTTTCATATTTTATTTCAATTAATTAAAAAACTTATTTCAAAGGTATATTAATCTCTACAACAACCAAATTATTGACTTCATTAATGAAAATTTTTCCATGATTACCATAAAGCAATTCTAATCGTTGAATAGAATTTTTAAAGCCTATCCCGGTTAAAGGTTTATCGGTATTAAGCTTTCCGGTATTGGAAACTTTTATTTTTAAAACATCTAATAATTTAAATGCTTCAATAATAATATTTCCGTTACCCGGTAATTTAGAAATACCGTGTTTGATGGCATTTTCAACTTGAGTTTGAATAATAAATGGCGGAATCATGCAGTTTTGAACATCATCTGCTATTTTAAATTCATAGCTTAAACGCTCTTCGTAACGAATATGTTCCAGGTTCAAATAATCTTTCACCAGGTTAATTTCATCTTTTAGCACAATTTCTTTTCCTTTATCCATCAACAATGTAGTGCGCAAAATATTTGATAATTGTGTAACCGCAACTTTTGCTTTTGCAGGATCTTCATCAATTAAAGCACGAATACTATTCATACTATTGAACATAAAATGCGGATTTAACTGTGCTTTTAAATTATTTAATTCAGACTCCTTGCTTGCAGCTAAATACCGCAGAGAATTAATTTCGGTGCGCTTGTAATTTTGAAAATACTGAAACCCAAAATAAATAACATTCCATAAACAAAAAACAACCGTAAAATTTATGACAGATGATGAAATGTAAACATAACTAAGATCTGTTTTAACCAAACCAAACAATCTGGATAAACCAACAGTCATAAAAAAGAAAATACCTGCTTTTATAAAACTAAAAAAAACAATAAGAAATAACTGAACCGGAATTTTAAAATTTAAAATTTTGTATTTGATGACCAGAAGTCGGTAAACATGTGAGATAGCAATGCCTATAGGCATTGTGAAAAAATAGAATAAGTAATCTTTTACCGTGGTTTGGTAACTTAAACCTAAAAAAATAGAATTAATAATTACAAAAAACGACCAACCGAAAATTTGACAGTACCAATAAATATTTTTTTTATTTGTCAAAAACCCTAGTGTTAATTTTTTGATCTACAAATTAATTACTAATGGTCCATTGGTTTTCGAATGCACAAGAATATTCAGGATCTAATTTTATGTAAGTGATCTTTGATCTTTTTTTGATCCAATCTTTAACTTGTTTTTTATTATAATCTGCATTTGCTAACAGGGCTAATTTTTGATAATCATCTTTTAAATTTGTTCTATGCGGATCGATCCTGTTTTTTAATTTTAATAATCTAAATCCCGGCTTACCGTCAACAGGGTTTGTATACTGCATTGGTTTACTGATTTCGCCAATTTGCATAGAGTTTAAAGTAACAACTAAATTAGGATCTGTTTGACTTAAGTCTTCATTCTCAAACTTTGTACTTGCAGTTGCGCGATTGATCATTAAACCACCATTTTGTTTGGTGTCGTCATCATCACTATATTTTTTTGCAGCTTCTTCAAATGTAATTTTACCTTCTTTTATATTTGTATAAATAGAATCTAAAAGTTGCTTACTTAAATAAAAATCGGAGTTAGACATTTTTGGAACAATTAAAATGTGTTTTACTTCCACCATTTCACCTTTGCGAGCCTGCAGTTCAATAAAATGATAACCATAGGCTGTTTCAAATACATTAGAAACCTCACCTTGCTTTAAACGAAATGCTACTGCCTCAAAAGCAGGGTCCATTACACCTCTTCCAAATTGATAATAACCGCCTTTAGCGGCAGAACCCGGATCTTCGCTATACAAACGCGCCAAGGTTGACATTTTTTCTCCTTTTACAACACGGGCACGATACTCTTCCAACTGCTCCTTGGCAGCTAATTTTGCCTCTGCGCTAAAAGTAGGTCGTTTAACTATTTGCTGCAATTCAACTTCAGAATTAATTAATGGTAAACTATCTACAGGGATTGAATTATAAAATTGTCTTACTTCTGCAGGCGTTAATTTTACATCGCCTGTAATTTTACCTTGCATTTTTTGTGCAATTAACTGTTCTTGAATATCACTGCGTAATTCATCTTTAATAACGTTGGTACGTTTTCCGTAAAACTCTTCCAGTTTTTCAACACTTCCAAATTGTTGAATGTAATAGGTCATCCTTTGATCCAATTCATGATCAACCTCTGCATCGGTAACGGTAACACTATCTCTATCTGCTTGTGCCACTAATAGTTTTTGAAACACTAACATTTCAAAAGCCTTACATTTATCAAGAGCTGTTTCTTGTTTTTCGCGCTCCAACATTGAGTTTTGAAGGTCGGATAAAAGGATGGGGTATTTTCCAACAATACCAATTACTTTATCGATAACTTTTTTTTGTCCGAAGGATAACGAAACAACAATTAAGAAAAGGAAGATTAATTTATTTTTTTGCATGCTTGGTAAATTTACGCAATTAATGATACAGGAATAATGTGAATCTCTTAAAAAAATAAAAAAAATGACCCTTATTTTAGTTCTTTAGGTGTAATTAAAATATGCCTTAGGTCTAGCAACTCGCCCCGTTTTTGAACTAATTGAATAAAATGATACCCATAAGCTGTTTCAAACACTTTAGACACCTGGCCTTGCTTTAGGCTAAATGCAACAGCTTCAAATGTTGGATCCATTAGCCCTTTCTTAACACCATAATACATGCCACCTTTACCTGCAGAACCAGGATCTTCGCTATACAATACTGCCAGGTCGGCCATTTTCTCGCCTTTTATAACACGTATTCGGTATTTTTCTATTTGTTCTTTAGCAATAGCTTTAGCGTCTCCCGATTTATTTTGGGCGGAAACAAATGCTGCCAGCATTAGAAAAAATAATATGAATTTAATTTTTTGCACCAATTGCAAATTTACATAATAGACCGCATTGTATTTTTATTTCGTCCCTACGGGACGATAATAATTTGTTTTGGTAGTTTTCTAGCTATATACTATCTCTAAAGGGACAAAACTCATTCAAACCATAATTTCGATAATCCCTTTAGGGATTATATAGTATAGAAAAAATAAATAATTTAAAGTCCCGTAGGGACGAAATATTCGAAAGACAACCTGATTTTTTATAAAAATGACAACAAACTTATTTTTTTATCTCAAAAGTTTGAAAGCCAACAAAATCAGTTTCCTCTGCAGCAACTTCACTTACTTTTGCTAATCGTGAGCCTAAATAGCACCAATCTATAAACTTATTAATATCGTCTTCTTTTCCCTCCACATGAGCAAATACAGAACCATCATGTAGGTTTTTAACATAGCCTGTTAAGTTTAATTTATGTCCTACTGCCTGTGCATTAAAACGGTAAGCAACACCTTGCACTTTGCCTTTAACGGTAATTTTATAACTACGAAATACTATTTTTTCTGACATTAGATTCTATTTTCTACCGCGAGATTCTAAAAAGAAAGAGGAAAACTATACTATAATTTTCCTCTTCCGCCCTTCGGGCTCCTCCTCAAAGAGGAGGATATAGAATTGCTTATTTTGTTTTGTTGATAATGTTAATGTTTGATTCGCCAATAACTCTAAACGCGGTACGACGATTTTTCTGATGAGCTGTTTCAAACTCTTCGCTTTTTGGCACCATTTTATTAATTTCTTCTTCAGGAATAATTGGTTTGGTTTCACCGTAACCTGTTGCCTGGATCCTCTTTTTAGCAATACCTTTTTCGATAATATAATCAACGCAACTTTGCGCACGGCCCTGTGATAATTTCATGTTATAAGCATCGTTACCTCTGGCATCTGTATGAGAACTTAATTCAATACTTAAATTATCATTAACTTTTAATATCTCAACGATCTTATCTAGTATCTCTTTAGATTTTGGACGTAAAGTAAAACTATTAAAATCATACTCAACACCTTCAATTTCAATATCACCTTCAGGTATTTTTCCTAAAAAGAAATCTTGCTCAAAATCTTTTGATTCTGTTAAACCTTTAGTAGCAACACTTGCGGCCTGTCCAAAATATTTATTTTTTTGAGCCTTTAAAAAGAATTCTAAATTTGGTTTTAAAGGAGTTTCGTAATAACCTTTAGCATCGGTAACTAAAAAGAAAGGTTCTTCCCCGTCATGTACATCTTTAATTGTAACTAAAGCACTTGGAATTGGGTCGTTGGTTTCTGCATCAAAAACGATACCACTTAAATTAAAGAAAATTGGTGCGTTGATGTAAGAATAAATGTCATAACAATGTCCACTTGGACAATCTTCTCTATCGCTTGCAAAAAAGCCTTTCTCTCCTAAACGATCCATAATATAATAAGCATCGTCTTTACTCGAATTAATAGGTGCATTTAAATTCACCGGATATTGATAAACGCTATCATCAGCATTTAAACTTGATTTATGGATATCAAACCCTCCTAAACCCGGCATGCCATTAGTACTGTAAAAAAGTGTACTTGCCAGATCGTGAAAGAACGGGGTAATTTCGTCTCCCGCAGTATTTATTGGTTCTTTTAAATTTTGTGCTTCGCCTATAAAACCATTTGCATCAATTGGAGCCATCCATAAGTCAAAGCCACCTTTACCACCCGGACGATTTGATGAGAAAAATAGTTTTGTACCATCGTTACTCATAAATGGTTGTTGTGATTTGTAACCCGGTAAATTTACGTTTGTGCCTAATTTCATGGCGTCATAAAATTTCCCTTCAATACTACGTGCCATATAAATGAAAGACTCATTTTTATTATTATCGCTCCAACGTGTAAAAAGCATTACACCATCTTTACTAAAATAAGCTGCACCTTCATGCAAAGAAGTATTTACAGGACGCCCAAAATTTACAGGCCTTTGCCAAATAGTATCATCTACGGTTGATGTATAAACATCACAAAAATATCTAGAATCTTGTTTTTCGGGATCGGTTACAACACCACCTTTACGAGCGCTTGTAAATAAGATTTTAGAATCGTTCTCAAAATACATCGGCGCAAAGCTGCTGGTTCCTCTGTTAAAAACAAGAGAATCCATCATTCTAACTTTAATAGGTTTTCTTGGCGATAAAGTATCTAAACCAAAATAACATGATTTTTGTTTTTTGGCTGCAAGTTTAACTAACGAGTCTGTTCCCGGCTTAGGCATAACATTTGCAGAGTCCGGTTTTGGGTTAATGTAATTATCAAACACTTTTAATGCATCAGAATATTTTCTTAAACTCATTAATGATACTGCGTAATAATATGGAGCGTCAGGATAAACTTTTCTTTCTACACATTTTTTATATTGATCAACCGCATGTTTATAGTCAAAATTTAATCGGTAGCTTGTTGCCAAACGGTACATGATAAAATCATATTTACTGGAGTTCACCAAAGTTTCTTTAACAATATTAGTGCTGTCTTTTCTTTTGGTAACTCTTAACTCGGGTACTTTAAATAAAGCTTTAGATTGTAAGTTTACCAATTGTGTTTCATATGGTAATACATAACTTCTTAATACGGTGGTATCGTCTAAAACTTTTGCATAGTTAACAGCAGCGGTGGCATAATCTTTTTTAGCAAACGCATCGTCAGCAATTTCTGTCCACAATTTTTTGGATTGAGAAAAGGTTATAGCGCTAAATAAAACGAATACTATTTGGAGAACTAATTTTCTTTTTAACATAAATACTATAATCTTGGACAGTTTTTAACATCTTGATTTTTTGCTTTCTTACCCAACCAGGTTAAAGAAATTTCATATGCGCCTCTGGTTTTAGAGGTTCCTCTTAAAGAAGAAGTATTAAAATCGTATGCCATTTTAAAAATGTAATTATCTTTTTTAAACCCTACATAGGCAACGCTAGCATCTTTTGTTCTGTAAACATAACCTGCTAATGCATAAAACTTTTCTCCTTTAAAGAAATAACCTGCATCTAAAGCATAAGTCTGCTGAATGATGTTTGTTTGATTATAG
>JALHPG010000070.1 GCA_022842625.1 Bacteroidia bacterium
ATTTATTTAGTGGGGGTTTTTTGTTTTACAAAACTTTGTACTGAATATAAAATAAACTCCATTAAAAAGTAGCTTCAATAACAAAATAGTTAGGATGAATCAAATGATACTTGGCCTAATTCCGATAGCTATCGGGACGGGAGAGTATGTCGATGCCAATTTTAAAGAAACCCTCACAGTAATTTGGGTTTTTATCGCTTTATTCTATTAATAAGATATTCCCATTGATTAAAACAGCTTATTCTGCTCTAAGAGTATACTGTCATAACCTAGATACTTTTATAGCATTTACTATTGTCTATTTTTTGCCCTTTTAGTTTTGTATCGGTTAGTAATTTAAACACACTAGTTTCATTTTATTCTACCTGTTTTATACTAATTATATGTTTGAAATAAAACATTCGAAGAACAGATTTAGACCAGTGTTTTATTGAATTTAAAATTGGATCCTATCAATGGGTACAAATAAAAATCCCTTCTTGTGCAAACAAGAAGGGATCTAGGATAAAAAAGATAAGTTATTAATTATTTACTTTGATCAACTCTACTTCAAAAATTAATGTAGCATTTGGAGGAATGGCTCCAGGGTAACCTTGCTCACCATATCCTAACGACGGTGGAATTAAAAAAGTGTTTTTACCGCCTTCTTTCATTAATTGTAAACCTTCTGTCCAACCTTTTATAACTTGGTTTAAGCCAAAGCTTGCAGGCTGACCTCTTTGAACGCTGCTGTCAAATACTTTTCCATCTAAAAACTTGCCGGTATAATGTACAGTTACATTATCAGTAGCAGCTGGTGTTTTGCCTGTACCTTCTTTTTCTACTTTGTAACGTAAACCGCTAGCAGTTGATAAAGCTCCTACAAACATTTTATCTATTTCATCTTTTGCAGCTTTTTCTTTTGCAGCAATTTTTTCTGCTAATCCTGCTTTTTCTTTTTCAAATGCTACCGCACCATCAAAAGCCTCTGCTTCTTTACCTTTACGTAAAATAACTAATTTTGTTAAAGTATCATTTCCAACAATTTTGTTTACTACATCTTGTCCTTCTACAACATGACCAAACACAGTGTGTTTACCGTCTAACCAAGGAGTTTCTAAGTGAGTGATAAAAAACTGCGAACCGTTAGTTCCTGGACCTGCATTTGCCATACTTAAAATACCAGGGCCTGTGTGTTTTAATGTTTCATCAATTTCGTCAGGAAATTTATAACCTGGATCTCCGGTTCCTGTTCCTAATGGGCAACCACCTTGGATCATAAAGTTTGGAATTACTCGGTGGAATTTTAATCCATCATAATAACGTACACCTTCTGCTTTTGCGGTGTTTTTAATTTTCCCTTCTGCTAATCCTACAAAGTTACCTACGGTCATTGGTGTTTTTTTAAACTCCAATACAGTGTAAATATTTCCTTTGCTAGTTTCAAATTTGGCATATAAGCCATCAGCCTGTTTGCTTAAAAATTCTTTATCCATTTTACTTAATTTTTGTTTTTCTTTTTTTTGAGCAATTGCTCCAAAATTTAGAGTGGTAATTGCCGTTAATATTAAAAATAGTTTTTTCATTTTATATTTGTTTTAATTTGTATTACAAATAGTTTGCCAAATTTTAATGAGGCGCTTGCATTTGCCCTTCAGGTTGAGCAGGAGCAGGCCCAAAACTTACTAATTCAACTTCAAACGTTAAAGGAGAAAATGGAGGAATTGGTCCGCCACCGTTTGGTCCGTAAGCAATGTTTGAAGGTAAAATGATCTTAGCTTTACCGCCTTTTGATAACATTCCAATTGCTTCATCCCAACCTTTAATAACCTGACCTTGACCTAAAATGAATTTAAACGGACCATATGGTCTTTGTGGATTGTAAACATTACCTTCTTTAGCATCTGCCTCAATAGAAGAGTCAAACATTTTACCATCTAATAAACGGCCGGTATAATTTACTTCAACTTCGTCTCCGGCTTTTGGTTTTGGTCCGCTACCTTTTTTTGATTCAATTAAATATAAGCCGCTTTCAGTTGGTTTAGCAGTAATTTTATTGTCTGCTAAATACTTATCCATTATTTCTTTTTCTTTGCCTTCAGCTTCCTTCATCATCTTCTCTTGTTCTGCCATTTGCTGCTTTTGATTGGCTTCTAATTCTTTTTTTACAATAACATCTTTAATTTTAACAATGGCTTTTAATTTTTCGCCCGGTTTAAATTGTGCTGGTAATTCATTCATACGCATAGTTTTCAAAAAGAAAGAATCTGCAGAGATGATAAATGCAGCGCTATCTCCTTTGCACATCATAGCCATACCATCTTCTAAACTACCTACAAACGATGTTTTAGGCATTAAAAATTTAGTGTAACCACTACCATCTTGACTAACGGTTTTAGAATTTACGATCAATGAATCGTTTTTGTTGTTAGAAATTATATAACTAAATGTAATACCATCTCCTTCTACTAATTTAGCACCATTTTCGTCGTGATTAAAAAATTTATAATGCAAACCGTTTTCGGCTTTAGTAAAGCCTTCAAATTCTGAATCATTTTTACAAGCACCAAATAATAAAGCTATTGCTGCTGTGGAAAGGAAAGTTACTTTTTTCATTTGTTTTTTTAGTTTTCGTTTTTTACGTCTATAATTGTTATTTCATAAATTATTGGAGTGTATGCCGCAATAGTTCCGTTTGAGCTGCCATTTTCCCCAAAAGCAAGCCGTGAAGGTAATATTATTTTTGCATTTTGCCCCTTTTTTAAGCGCTTTATAACATAATTTAAACCTTTTATGAGCTGATCGGGAGTGCCATACGAAATTTCAAAATTGTCGGGCGATCTTTCAAAAACACGCCCATTTAAAAAACTTCCCTGGTAGCTAAGTTTCACTATATCTTTATAAATAATTGTTGGCAATTCTGAACGATCCGGTTTTTCTACCCAATAAAAACCCAACGAATCTTTTGCCATTTCAAAATCACGGGGAGATGGAAAGTAGGCTTCTATTTGTTCTGTTTCTTGTCGTAAAAGATTTACTTCACGGTTCTTAAATTCTCGATCTGTAAGGATCTTACGGATCTTAAAATTTACTTTTACTATAGAATCATTTGCACTAAAAAATGGAATTTTGGTTGAATTAAATTGTTGCAAATAAAAATCTTTTGTTTTTATCAATAAACAGGCACTGTCTGACTCCGTTAATTTAGAAATGTAATTTTTAAAAAAATTGGTTTTTGAACTCGAATCAATTTCAAGAAAAAAATTATCATTGTAATTATTACGACTATCCCAAAACACAGAGTCTGACTGCGTTTTAAAGGATGCGTCTATCCAGGCAATATTTTTTGGTTGGTAGGGGGTTGAATTAGAATTAAACGAAAGTAATTGGTAATAATAACCCAATGTGTTATACGAAAAACGTTTCTCGTTTTTGTTATTACAACTTATTCCAAACAATAAAAATAGTAGGAAGTAAAAAAAGCTGAATTTATTTGATCTAATAAATTTCAACATCATAAATAATAGGCATTTGAGGTGGAATTTTTTTAAAGTCGCCCAATAAGCCATGAGCAAGGTGAGAGGGGATAAGCAACAAGGCCTTATCGCCATGTTTTAAATACTTTACACCTCTGTGAATACCACTTTCAATATCTTCATTACCTACAATAAATGTTTTTTTGCCTTCTGTTTTTGATGAATAGCACTCTGTACCATCTAAAAGAGAAACAACATAATTCATTACAATTTCCTCTTTATCTTTAATGCTATCGCCATGGGCAGAAGGTTTGTAAACATAATAACGTATGCCCGAACTAGTTTTAACAAATGGCATTTTATGTGTTTTTACATAATAATCCATCTCGTCACTCTCTTTTTGAACGAGTTGTTTGTTAGCTTTTACAAATTGATTTTTTAATTCTTCTTCATTAATTGCTTTTGGCAAATTGTTTTTTGGCTTTTCTTTTTCGGTAGAGTTACCACAAGAAGTAATGAATAAAACCAGGAATCCAAAAACCACCAAACAGTTAACAACCGAAAAATATTTAATGGACTTTATATTCATAAACTAATAAAACAAAATTAAGGATTAGTTGATAGATTGACCTATAAATAAATTAAATTTACTAAAATTTATGACCAAGCAAGAACGTTACCAGCAGGTACTTAACTATTTTGAAACCAATGTGGGATTGGCCGAAACGGAGTTGAGTTATAATAACCCTTTTGAATTATTGGTTGCTGTTATTTTGAGTGCGCAATGCACAGATAAACGGGTTAATATGGTAACGCCTAAGTTATTTAAAGATTACCCAACCGCAGAGGCATTAGCGAATGCAAGTGTTGAAACGATCTTTTCTTACATAAGAAGTATTAGTTACCCTAATAATAAAGCAAAGCATTTGGTTGGCATGGCTAACATGCTGGTAAAGGATTTTAACAGTAAGATACCCGGAGAGGTTGATGAATTAGTGAAATTGCCGGGTGTTGGTCGTAAAACTGCGAACGTTATAGCCTCTGTAATATTTGATAAACCTACTATGGCGGTAGATACACATGTGTTTAGAGTTAGCAATAGAATTGGCTTAACAACCAATGCAAAAAATCCTTTGCAATCCGAAAAACAATTGATTAAATTTATACCAGAGCACCAAGTTCCTAGAGCACACCATTGGTTAATTTTGCACGGACGATATACTTGTTTGGCAAGGAGCCCAAAATGCGCTGAGTGCGGAGTAAAAGCGTTTTGTAAATATTTTGAAAAACTAAATGCTAAACAAAATAAACTAAGTATTGTTAAACCCAACATTAAACCAATTAGTAATGGCAAAGAAATTAAAACCAAAAAAAGCGGTAAAAAAGCCGGCTAAAAAAACAGTAAAAAAAGTGGCTGCTAAAAAGGTTTCTAAACCTGCAGCTAAAAAAGTTGTAAAAAAAGCAACCAAAAAAGTCACTAAAAAGGTTGTTAAAAAGGCAATCAAAAAGGTTGTAAAAAAGACAGCTAAAAAGGCGGTAAAAAAAGCGGCTAAAAAGGTGGTTAAAGTTAATCTTGGAAAAAGCATTAAGTCTTTAAAAAAGAAATTAGCAAAAAAAGCAACGCCTAAAAAGGTTGTAGCAAAGGTTGCTGCTAAGCCGGCAGCAAAGCCTGTTGTTAAGAAAAAAGTTGCAGCAAAAAAAGCAAATACAAACACAGCTAAATTTGTTGCTCATAAAACTCATTTAAAAGCAGGAGATAAAGCACCTTATTTTGAAGGAATAGAGCAGGATGGAAATACTGTTTCGTTATCTGCTTTAACTGGTAAAACAGTAATACTTTATTTTTATCCAAAAGATGATACTCCCGGATGTACAGCAACTGCTTGTAGTTTAAGAGATGAGTACAAATACCTGAGTGATGCAAATTATGCTGTTGTTGGTGTAAGTGCCGACGACACAAAATCGCATGCTAAATTTGCCGCTAAGTATGAATTACCTTTTCCCTTATTGGCAGATACCGATAAAACGATCATAAAAGCTTATGATGTTTGGGGAACTAAACAATTTATGGGTAAAATTTATGATGGTATTATTAGAACAACCTTTGTAATTGGACCAGATGGTATTATTAAAGATGTAATAACATCGGTTGATACAGCTAATCATGCGCAACAAATTTTAGGCATGTAAAAAAAATGCAAATAAAATTTGTTGATTAAAATAAAACAGTTAAATTTGCACTCCCGAATTAATTTGGGAAAACGGATTGGTAGTTCAGCTGGTTAGAATGCCGCCCTGTCACGGCGGAGGTCGCGGGTTCGAGTCCCGTCCAGTCCGCAAAAATAAGCTCCCTTTTGGGGGCTTTTTTGTTTTACTCCATTTCAAAAACACCTTTTAATTTTGTATTTAAATAGTCAAATTAAATACAAATATTTAAATTCACTCCCCAGCAGAAATTTCTATTTATGTTAGATAGTCAGTTACATGAAGATCATATTTTACGTTACTCAGTTTCTATTGAGGATAGCCTCGATAAAGGCGATCAAATGGCTGTTGTGACTTTTTATGACGAGAATAATAAAAAAGTAACAAGACTAAAACTAAACGTTATTGCTAAAGAAACCATTTATAAGTGGCTTGATAATGGCATCCAAATTAATTTAAAAAATGCTTACGTTAAGGATCTTTCTCTATCAGAATACCGCGAATTAAAAGGAAAGGATAAAGAGGATTATATTTTAATACAAGATCTTAATGCCGAGTGTACTTTTTTTGATTGCGAGGCGTCTACAGATCTTAGTTATTCGAAGTTTGATGGACGATCTACCGTTTTTAATAAATGTGTGTTTGGTAACGGTAATGCAAATTTTTCGTATTCGGATTTTGGGCATGGTGATGTGTATTTTACCCATGCTAAGTTTGGAAGTGGTACAACCAATTTTAAATCTGTAAAGTTTGGCGATGGTCATATATCCTTTGCCGGAACTAATTTTGGCAATGGTAATTTAAGTTTTGTTGATGCTAATTTCAGTAATGGTCATGTTGATCTGAAAAATACCATTTTTGGAGAAGGCACAATTGATTTTAAATTTGCAAAGTTTTCTGAAGGTAATATTTCTTTTGAGCGCTCACGTTTTGGTAAAGGAAAAAAAGATTTCAAAAATGTTGAGTTTGGTGGTGGGCGAATAGATTTTAAACGTGTAGACTTTAATGATGGCGATGTATCTTTTGAAGGTGTTGAGTTTGGAAACGGAAAGGTGAATTTTAAAGGTTCGGTTTTTGGTAAAGGATTTAAGAACTTTGATCAGAGTGATTTTGCAAACGGTGAAGCCATTTTTGATCATGTGGATTTTGGCACAGGTACATTAAGTTTTAATCATGCAAAAGCCGCACATATCTCTTTTAGAAGTTGTCCGTTTAATTGTTATGTTGACTTAAGGTTTAGCGAATGTAAAATAGCTAATCTTTCAAATACCATTGTTCGCGATATTATTGATGTTAAACCCGAAGGAAGGGCTGTTCATATTCGAGAATTAAATTTAACTAATGCGCGCATTTTAGGGCGACTTTTTATTAATTGGAGAGAGAATCAAGTAAGCGATCTGGTTTACAATCAAAAGAAAACTAATTATTTTCAAAAGGCAGAGCAGTTTAGGATCCTTAAAGAAAATTTTAGAGTAAATGGACAGTATGAAGATGAGGACGCCGCATATATAGAATTTAAGCGCTGTGAGGCCATTGCAAATTTTAATGACGAAAGAGAGCGATCACTTTTAAATAAAGTGTTAGCCTATCCTAAATATTATTTTCAAAAATATATTTTTGATTTTGTTGGCAGATATGGTACTGCGCCAACAAGAGTATTGTTAAATGCTGTGTTTACAGTTTTTCTTTTTGGTATCATTTATTATCTATCTACAGCTTATTTGCCTTATTTTGGTTCAATTGAAAGCACCTTGCCTCAAAACTTAAATCACTTTCAGGAATTCTGGAACAGCATTTATTATAGTGCTATTACATTTTTCACCATCGGGTATGGCGATTATTTTCCGCATGGACCTTTAAAGTTTGTAGCAGCACTCGAAGGTTTTTCGGGTGTGTTTTTAATGAGTTATTTTACCGTTGCCTTTGTAAGAAAGATCTTGCGATAGTTTCTCACCGACTTGTTTTAAGCTTTAAACAATCTAAATATTTAGGTGTTAATATTTCGGTATTTGTTTGTTTAAATTGGATAATTCTATTTGATTTTATATCTTGTACTGTAATAATTAAAATTAAAGGATGAAAAAAACACTTCTCATATTATCAGCTACAGTAATTCAATTATTTTGTGCTGCACAAAAAAACGAACAGTATGATTTAATGCTTTCGAGCGGAGCAATTTCTTTACCCGCAAATTTTGATCGAGTAAACTCTCAAACCCTTTCGCAGAGTGAGGTCTTTAACGGCAAGTATTATCGCTATATACAATTTTACGGTATTCCGTCTGCCGAACAAAAAAAACAACTTATTGAAAAGGGTGTTGATCTATTACTTTATTTACCAACCAATACTTTTATTGCTTCAATAAAACAAAATGTAAATTTAAATGAGCTTTCTTCTTTTGGTATTAGAGGAGTTTATTACATTAAACCAGAATACAAATTATTAAACGAACTTAACGTTGCAATTAACGAAAAAAATTTTCCGGGGTATGCTATAAAAGGCAATAATGTTGGCATTAGTTTTACAAGTTATGCTAATATTTCTTTTGATGAAATGAAGTCTTACTTAAAATCAAACGGCTTTAATATTTCATTCGAAGATAAAACCATGCACTGGTTTGTGGTTTGGATAAATAAAAACGAGATTTTAGATTTTGTTAATCAACCCTTTGTTTGTTCGGCCGAATTAGTTGATGATGTTCCACAACCGGAGAATAACGTAGGAAGAACTTCGCACAGAAGCAATAGCATTGCTACCGATTATTCAGGTGGAAGAAAATATAATGGTACAGGCACAAAAATAATGTTACAGGATGATGGTATCATTGGGCCGCACATTGATTATAAAGGCAGACTGCCTAACCAGTTTATGACAAATAATATTGGTGATCATGGCGATCATTGTGCAGGAATTATTATGGGTGCAGGTAATCGTAATCCACTAACAAGAGGAATGGCATGGGGCGCTGAGCTTTATGTTTATAATGCCTCGCCAGCCTACCAGGGTTTTGATAGCATTGTAAATCATTACGGATCTTTAGGAATTAGAGTGATATCCACATCTTACTCTGATGGATGTAATGCAGGATATACAACAAGAGCTCAAAAATTAGATATTCAAAATCTTAATATGCCGGAGTTAATTCATGTATTTTCTGCAGGAAACAACGGCACATCTAATTGTAATTATGGTGCCGGTGCCGGTTGGGGAAATGTAACGGGTGGTCATAAACATTCAAAAAATTCTATTGCTGTTGCAAATTTAGATTACCTTGATGTGAGAAATAATTCTTCGAGTAGAGGCCCGGCACACGACGGTCGTTTAAAACCGGAAATAAGCGCAGTTGGTACAAATGTAAATTCAACAATAAATCCTGATACTTATGGATTAAAAACAGGTACTTCTATGTCTTGTCCTGGTATTGCCGGAATATTTGGACAATTGTATGAGGCTTATAGAGCGTTTAATAGTAATAACAATCCTCCAAGTGCATTAATGAAAGCAATTATTATGAATACTGCCGACGATCTTGGGAATCCCGGTCCGGATTTTAGTTATGGTTATGGAAGGGTAAATGCTTTAAAGGCAGTTAAAGCAATTGAAGCTGCAAATTATTTTAACGCTACAATTAGTAATGCCGGTGTAAACACACATACTATTGCAGTACCTGCCGGTGTTAGAAAGATGAAAGTAATGACCTACTGGCACGATTACCAAGCTGCAGTTAACGCAAGCGTGGCCTTAGTAAATAATTTAAATACAACAGTAACCAGCCCTGCAGCAACGGTGTTTGACCCTTTAATTTTAAATTTCACGCCAACTGCTGCAAATTTAAATTCAATCGCAATTCCAGGTGTTGATGTTCGTAATAATCATGAACAAGTTACCATCAATAATCCATCTGCCGGTAATTATGTTCTCACTGTTAATGGTGCATCTGTACCTATGGGGCCTCAAACTTATTATGTAACCTGGATATTTGAAATGGATGGTTACACTATGATTTATCCTATCGGCGGCGAAGGTTTTGTGCCAAACGAAACAGAAACTATTCGTTGGGATGATTTAGAAACTACAGGAACACAAACTCTGCAATACACAAATAATAATGGCACTACGTGGAATACGATAAGTTCTACAATTGCAGGAACACAACGTTATTTTAACTGGACAGTTCCAAATACATTATCCGGGCAATGTAAAGTAAGAATTAGCCGCGGTATTTATTCTGCAGAAAGCGATACTAGTTTTTCTATCATTCCTTTACCTACAAGTATAAATGTTGCATGGGCATGTCCCGATTCTGTAAAACTAACATGGAACGCAGCAGCCGGTGCAACATCATACGATATTTTTAAATTGGGCAGTATGTATATGGATTCAGTAGGTACATCAACTACTACATCTTTTGTAATACCAAATACCTTAAGTACACAAACACATTGGTTTAGTGTTCGTTCACGCGGCCCATTATCTTCTGTTGGAAGAAGGGCTAATGCCATACAAAAAACACCTGGAGTGTTTGCTTGTCCAATTATAACCGGTGTTGAAAGTAATTCAGCAATTAGCCAAAATATTGGTTTTACAGTTTTTCCAAATCCTGGTTACGGCTTATATACTGTTGCATTAACGGGCTTAAATAATGATGATGTGAGTTACAGGATATTTGATATTAGTGGAAAAGAAATTAAGAATGGTGATTTTGGAAAACAAACGGGCGAATTTAATACTACAATAAATATTGAAGGTGTTTCAAATGGAATTTATACGCTAATATTAAATCGTGGCGGTGTAAGCAATTACATTAAGTTGTGTAAGTTCTAGTTTCACAACCACTCACATATTTAAACTTGTCATTTCGAGAGCCATTTATTTCGGCAATCGAAATTACATTTTTTTTAGGAAGAAATCAGGGATTTTTTTTAGGGCAACAGGATTTAATTGACGATCAAAGAATAGGAGTCATTAAATATATTTATTATTCTTCGCCTCTTTAATGGCATCTTCGCGAGAGTGAACATTAAGTTTTACGTAAATATTTTTAATGTGCGATTTTACGGTTTCAAGATCAATAAACATTTGTTTGGCAATTTTACTTCTGCTTTTACCATTGGCAACCTGCTCTAAAATTTCGGTCTCTCGTTTTGTTAAGGGTGAGTTTTGATTTTTATGAAACGAGCGTATAACAATTTTTGCAATGTTGGTGCTCATTGGTGCGCCACCATCTACCACTTCCTGTATAGCGTCAATTATTTTTTCGGTGTTATTACTTTTTGTTAAGTAACCTGCGGCGCCTTTTGTTAAGGCTTCAAAAACAGTTTCTTCGCTGTCGTAAACCGTTAACATAATAATGTGCGTTTTAGGTAGTATCGTTTTTATTTTCGGAAGCGCATCAATGCCTTTTATTCCGGGCAACTCAATATCCAATAATATTACCTGAGGTTTATCTTCTGCTAAATGCGTTAATGCATCTTCAACGCTAGAGTAGGCATTTAATACTTTGTAATTTTTATTTGCATTAATTAAATAGGTGTAACCGGTTCTTATCGTTTCGTCATCTTCAATTATAACAACTGTAATTGGCTCCTTATTTTCCATAGTAATTAAATAAAAATGTTTTTCAATGAAATAGTTATTTCAGTTCCTTTTTGCAAACTTGAATTTACAGAAATTTCTCCGTTCATTCTTCCGGCTCTGTTCTTCATATTTTTAATACCATTTCCTTTTTGTATCACTTGCGAATCAAAGCCGGCGCCATTATCCCAAATTTTAATTTCAAGATCTTTGTTATTGATCAGCTCCAAACTTATTCCAACTTTAGTGGCTTTAGAATGTTTTAAAATGTTACTGTAAGCTTCTTTAAATATCATAATTAAATTACGGCTATAATCCAATTTTAATTTTAGTGGATTACCGGATTTAATATTATGCGTGCAATTAAAATCAATTATACTATCCTGAAAAAGCTCTTCGCCAATTTCTTTAACTCGTTCTGCTATTTGGTAAATGCCATCATTTTCTGAATTAAGCGACCAGATAATATCTCTTGATCCGTTATAGAGCGCTGCCGTGTTTTCTTTTATTTGACCAACCAATTTTGTTGCATCACTTTCTTTAGGCTCTAATTTTGATTTTAAAATATCCGTCAATATAGAAATCCGTGTTAATCGGTTACCCATTTCATCATGAAAATCTTCGGCAGTGCGATGGCGTAATTTTAAAAATTCTTCCTCGCGTATTTTTTCTAATATTTCTTTTCTTTTTTGTTTTCGGCGGGTAGTAACATAGGTAATTAAAGCACCTGTAGAAATTAACAACAACACTATTAATAATTGAAAGTAACGTGTTTGGTAAAACGCTTTTTCTATTTCAAAAGTATAGTTAATGCTATTAGAAGAGATAACACCACTTTTTGTAACGGCCTGAACTTTTAAATTGTATTTTCCGGGAGGAATGGCTGAGTAAATAATAAAAGGGTTACTGCTTATCATAAAATCTTTATCTATGCCCTCTAATTTATATTTAAACAATACATTTTCGGGATTAGTAAAATAGATGGCGCCAAATTCAAACGTTAAATGATTTTGGCTTGAATGAAGTTTAAGTCCGTTTGGTACTTTAAACCAGGTTTCTGAATTTTGATACAAGCTGCTATCCGTTATGTCTGAAGAAAATAATTTAACCGATTTTAATAGCACTACCGGTTGATTTTTTTCGGTGATATCAGCAAAGGGGTTAAAGTGAAATAGTCCTTTAGTCGTTCCAAACCATAAACTCGAATCGGCCGCTTTTAATAAACAGTTGTGACTACATTCCATGCCCAGCAAGCCATCAGAGCGCCCGTAATTTTTTATGGCGGTTATTTTATCGTCATTATCAAGTTGTAAATTGCTTATGCCAAAGCCTGTTCCTATCCAAGCCTTTTGTTTATCAGAAACGTAAATGCTGTAAATAAAATTGCTGGGTAAACCGTTTTCGGTATTGTAATTAATAATTTTTCCGGTTTTTAAATTCCAGTTTAAAACACCTTTATCGGTAGTTCCAACATAAATATTTTCCTTTTGAATGGCCAAACATAATACAGAGGAGTTATTAAATTCCTTTTTGTTTATTAATTGTACATTGTAATCTTTATCCAATACAAACACCCCTTTTGATGTGCCAACAATAATTGAGTCGGAATTAAATTGTTTTAACGCACTAATTACTAAATTTTCGGTTTTTATTTTTTTAATATTGGCATTTTTATCACGTAAATACAAGCCTTGCTGTGTACCAATTAATAAATTTCCTTGCAGATCTTTTAAGAAACAGATAGCACCACGCAGTGTGGCGTTTGGATTATTTTTGTCTTCAACTTTTTTTAGTCCTGTTTTTTCGTTGTAAGACCAAGATCCTTTTCCACCGGTGCCTATCCAAAGGTTGTTTTCATCATCAGCATACAAACAACTTATTTTACTGTCACTTAAGATCAAACCGTTATTTTTTAAAGGTTCAATATCATTTTTTTCGTTTATTTTATAAAGGCCACCAACGTATCCTGCAGCATATACTTTACCATCGGTTGTTTGGGCAACACCCATTACAATGGTGTTTGATAGGCCAGAGGATTTATCGTAATAAGTAAAGGTATTTTCTCTGAATTTATATATACCATCAGCATCGGTTGCAAACCATAAATTATTTTCGGCATCCTTGTAAATATGGTAAACAGAGTTGTCCGTTAATCCGCTATTCGTATTAAAATGAAACACTTCTTTTCCATCTATTTTATAGGCACCGTTATCTGAGCCCATCCAAATATTTTTTTTAGCGTCCTCGGTAATACAAAGTACATTAATAGTGTTTGTAAATGTTTTCCCAAGATCTACCGGTTCAATTTTATTGTTTTTTAAATGGAATAAGCCTGTATTTGTTGCCAGTAAAGTATCTTTTTTTGAAGTAATAAAGAGGCGACGAATAAATTTATTTTTTAGATTATCATCCACTGCAGCAGTTAGTTTCCAAATGCCGTTCTCTAACAGGTAAAGGCCTTTACCTACAACAAAAGATATCAGTTGTCCGTTACTTGTTTTGTATAGTGTGCTGATAGATTCTGTTGTGTCGTTTGACACCGTGATCTTTTGAGGCTTCAGATCAATTATCTTATGAACCTTTAAATTATTAATAACATAAACACTTTCGTCGGGCATTTGTACAATGCTTGTAATGTTATTAAAAGCAGAGTTAGTAAGTTTTATAGTTGTAAATGATCGACCATTAAAAATTGAAATGCCGTAATTTGTTCCTGCCCAGATATTACCTTTTTTGTCGCAAAGCAACATGTTGACTTTATTTGCGGTAAGCCCTTCCTGTACCGTGTAACCGGTAAATTTTCTTCCGTCGAACTTACTTATACCTCCTTCGGTAGCTATCCATAATTGGCGGTAATTATCCTGACAGATGTATGCTGCTTGCGATTGAATTAAACCATCTTCCACGGTCCAGTTTACGAAATTGTATTTTTGGGATACAAGGTTAAAACAAGAAAATAGAATAATATATGTTATGATTTTTTTGAACATGAAGGACGATAACTAGTAAGAGTCTAATTTAGTATTTATAATTTAAAATTATTAAACAGAATATCATACTCTATCACTCAAAAAGGGGGATTTTTGATAGGTGAATTTTTAATTTTCAGAGGATCCGCAAAGCATAAATCCCAAAAGAGGCTGGCATTTATCGGAGCAGGATGAATAAAACTCTCCTTCAACTTTTGATCCCGATCCTTTTCCCCAATAAAATTCGGCAATACTGATAGGTTTTAAATTGTTTTTTGCGGCATGATTTAAAAGCTTTGGTGCGCAGCAATCACCTGTGCCATTTGGGATCCCTTTTTTAATATTAAAGGCATCAGTAAGCGATCTTTTTTCGTTTTTAAAATTAGTTATTTCGTAAAGCGCATATAATTTTGCTAATACTTTTTGCGAAATTAGTTTTCTTTCCAATGTTTTTTCAAGCCATTGTATTGAGCCTTTTTTAAGTGTTGGAAGAAGTTCTGTTAAAGGATGAATTTCTTGATTGCCTTCATTTACTATTTTCATATATTTTTCCTCATTAGCAATGTGAGGCACCCAACCGCTAACATTCCACACACAATTGTGAGTAGATGAGAAAGCTCGCAGAATAACTTCATTCCCTAAAGTATCTTCACACACTAAAACGCCTAACATTTCTCCTCCAATCTCAGTATATAAATGTTTGGTAGATAATCTTTCGTCGGCTTTTTCTAATGGTGTGTCAAGATCCAAGCGGCAATCTGCTTGCAGTTGTTGCATTAATTTGATACAATGTGCAATTGCTTTTTCGGAGGGTAATGAATGAATTTTATTACAGGTATTACAATAGCCGGAATACGAAAGCGAGTTTGAATCAGGATGCTTATCCATTATTAACAGACGATAGATCTATTAAATGACCACACTTAAAATGCCCTTTAGGACAAGCTTTGTAGCCGTGTAAGCCACAGGGGCGACAATCTAAACCATCCACGCCAAGTGTTGTTGAGTTATCTGATAAAGGGCCAAAACCAAATGCGGGAACCGTTGATGTGAAAAATGCAGTAACAGGGGCGTTTACAGATGAGGCTAAATGTAAAGGAGCGCTATCGTTCACATAATTCATTTTTGCCTCTTTCATTAATGCGCATGATTGTAGCAAACTTAATTTACCGGCAAGTACAATTATTTGTTTATGTTTTGATTGACTTTTTATTTGTTCGCAAAGTTCTGTGTCGCCCGGAGCGCCCAATAAATAAACAGTTGTATCTGAATTTGTTTTATCACAAAGTTCAACCCATTTTTCTTTTGGCAATTGTTTTGTAAACCAAACTGATGCCGGAGCCATACAAATGTATGCGGCAGTTTTATATGGTTTTACTTTTTCGAGATCTGAATTAGATGGATATAATTTAGGTTTAAATACTTTTGTATCTGTAAAATCTTCAATTAATTGGTTGTAACGTTCTGTTTCATGTGAACCGTTTCCAATTACATGTTTTATATTGTAATTAAATAAAAAAGAAAAAGGGTTTTCTTTATAGCCCGCTGTATGTTTAGCTCGCGAAAAGCCGGTTAAAAATCCGGAGCTTGCGTAACGGTGGCAGTTAACAATGCAATCGTATCTTGTTTTTCTTATTTTAAATAAAAGTGAAAAAAGATTCCTTATTTTATTTTCTTTTTTATTCCAAACTAAAACCTCTTTTAAAAAAGGATGATTAGCATAAACACTTTCATTTCCTTGTCTTACTAAAATACTAATATTAGCGTTTGGAAAATAAGCATGTGTTTTTTCAACCAGACTTGATGCAAGGATTGCATCGCCAATAAATGCGGTTTGAATAATGAGTATGTTCTTAAGTTCTATCAATTAGCCGTGAATCGTTTCTTGTTTACCGTAACTTTTTAAGATCTCCGCTTCACGGTCTAACCATTGTTGCCAGCGAGCATTAACATCTTCGGTTGCATTGCCGTATTTTCTGGCAAAAGCTAAAAACATGGTATAATGTCCTGCTTCGCTGATCATTAATTCATGATAAAATTTACGTAGATCAGGATCATTTATATTTTCTGATAATAGTTTAAAACGCTCGCAACTTCTGGCTTCAACCATGGCAGAAAATAAAAGACGGTCAATTAAGGCAATTTCTTTAACATGGCCTTTGCGCATGAATTTATAAAGCTCAAGCACATATTCATCTTTTCTTTCAAACCCAAGTTTATAACCGCGTTCTTTTATTTTTTGATGTACCATTTCAAAATGGGTCAGCTCTTCTTTAGCCAGACTTAACATCTCATCAACCAATTCGGGATGGTAAGAGTAGCTAATAAGGATAGAAATAGCATTAGTTGCGGCTTTTTGTTCGCAATAAGCATGATCTGTTAGGATCTCCTCAATGTTTTTTTCAACTATATTTACCCAACGCGGGTCTGTTTCAAGTTTTAAGCCTAACATGTTATTAAATTTTGAAAGGCACAAGATAACAATAAAAAATTTTATTTAATATTACAACGTGAGTCAATACGGAAAATTATATTTATTGCCTGTGCCCATTAGTGATGATGGAGTAAACAATTTTATTCCTGAATATAATTTAACTATTGTAAGAGGCTTAACTGATTTTATTGCAGAGGATGCTAAAACAGCGCGCAAATTTTTAAAATGGTTTGGTTACCCAAAAATTGAGGCTGCAGAAATTTTACTTCTAAACGAACATACCAAAACCAATAATGTGCTTGAGTTAATACAGCCATTGCTGGAAGGGAAGGATGTTGGTTTAATGAGTGATGCTGGTTGTCCTGGCATTGCAGACCCCGGAGCAGAGGTAGTAAAATTGGCGCATCAAAAAAATATTGAAGTTATTCCTTTAGTTGGCCCAAGCTCTATTGTTTTAAGTATAATGGCTAGCGGCTTTAATGGTCAAAACTTTGCCTTTGTTGGTTATTTGCCAATTGATAAGCCTTTAAGATTAAAACGCATTAAAGAGTTAGAGTTATTGGCAATTAAGCATCAACAGGCTCAATTCTTTATAGAAACTCCTTATAGGAACGAACAATTATTTGAAGCACTACTTTCAAGTTTATCTCCCGAAACACGCATTTTTATTGGAAAAGATATTACGGGTGCAAATCAATTTTTGCAATCTAAAACTGTGTTTGAATGGGCGAAATCGGCTAAACCCAACATTAACAAAGTACCTGTAGTATTTGGGATTTATAAATAACAACCGCCGATCCCAATTTTTTTTATAGATTAAAAATTGTTTTGCAGTTAATTACTGAAATTGCTTCTTTACGATAGTTTGGCTATTAAAAGCCTAATGTTAAAAACACACATTACTTTACTAATATTTTAAAGGCTTAAACACTTTCTTTGTATTAATGAATATTTTAGGATATATACAATCCAAACACAATTTGATCTTTAAATTATTGATTGTTGTTAGTTGTTCTGTTTACATTACAGCCCTGCTTCCAAATAAACAAGTAAAAGGTCATAGTGTTGGTTCTTTTGATGCAATATGGTCTAGTCCCGACCTAATAGCCGATCAGGATTTTTTCTTAAAAAAATCTCAGGAAGAAATTGATCATGAGAAAAAGATAATAGAAAACGAATCTCCACTTTTTTTTGAAAAAAGGGAAGATGAAAAAGACAATAAATTAAAAAATATTGAGCTTTTAAAGCAAAACGATCTAAAACTTTTTTTAATATTAAAACCCAT
>JALHPG010000071.1 GCA_022842625.1 Bacteroidia bacterium
AATCACCCTTACTTTAAATTAATGTGTTTGAAGTAAGGGTGATTTTTTTATTTAGCTCAAATTAATTTCAGATTCTACTAAGATATCCTTATCTGCATTTTGAATATATTTTCTAATTTCAGACAGTTCATTTTGAAGTTTAATGATACGATTTTCACGCATTTTAATGGTTTCCTCCTCATCATCGGTATTTATTTTTTCTTCATGATATTTTATTTTTACCTGAATTAAACTAGTTATTACTTTTTCAATTTCTTTTGGCGAGAAACTCCCTTTTAATAGTTGGATTTTCATTTCTATTTTTTTAAATTTATTAATAAGTAAATTATTGGCCTTGACCTAATGAATAACCGGCCTTGCCATCAAACGAATAAAGATTTTCGGTTTTAATAGTATCGATGTTTTCATTCAGGGCATTTTTTAGTAGCTCAATGATGTTAGATTTATTTATTTCAACGCCTTCATTTGGTTTAAATCTGCATCTCCAATGGTCTGTGCAAAAAGTTTCTTTAAATCCATCAGGCCATACTTTTATTCCTCTATTTGTGATCATTGATAAGGTAATTCCTCCGCTTTCGATCTCCTTAACCTTTGCAGCAAGTTCATTTGGATCAGTTCCATTCCAATGTACAAATAGATCTACACCAACTAGATCTTTTTTAGCAGAAGGTTTGCGTTTGTATTTTGGTAAATTTAAAGCCGCATCATTCTTATATGTTACTGATTTTAGAATAGTAGGTTTTTTACCAAGGTTAGCAATTACAGCTTTAGCAAATTCTTTTGTTCCAACTTTTTGTTTGCTTGTTCCTTCCTTAAATATGTCATAAGTATGAATTCCATCTTCTAATGTTTTTAACCAGGCGTTTTGCACTTTTTCGGCTACCGCAGTTTCACCAATATGATTTAACATCATAATTGCTCCTTGCAACAAACCAGATGGATTTGCAACATTTTGGCCCGCTCTTCTTGGCGCTGAGCCGTGTATTGCTTCAAACATAGAACATTCTTCGCCAATATTAGCCGAACCTGCTAAGCCAACCGAGCCGGTAATTTGAGCAGCAACATCACTTAAAACATCGCCATATAAATTTGGCATAACGATCACATCAAAAACTTCAGGGGTATCGGCCATTTTTGCAGCTCCAATATCAATGATCCAATGTTCATTTTCAATTTCGGGATATTCTTTTGCTATCTCGTCAAACACCTGATGAAACAAGCCATCAGTTTGCTTCATAATATTATCTTTTGTAAAACAAGTTACTTTTTTTCTGTTTTGTTGTTTTGCATACTCAAAGGCATATCTCACAATTTTTTCGCAACCCGGTCTGCTAATTAATTTAAGACATTGTACTACCTCATCAGTTTGCTGATGCTCAATACCTGCATAAAGATCTTCCTCATTTTCTCTCACAATTACAATATCCATAATAGGATGTTTTGTTTTCACAAAAGGATGCAGGCTTTTACATGGTCTTACGTTGGAGTATAGGCCTAAAAATTTACGGGTTGTAACATTTAAACTTTTATAACCTCCACCCTGAGGAGTTGTAATTGGGGCTTTAAGAAAGATCTTATTTTTTCTGATAGTGTCCCAAGATTCATTGGCGATACCCGAAGTGTTTCCTGCAAGGTAAACTTTTTCGCCTACCTCAATTTCATCAATTTCTAATTTTGCACCTGCGGCTAAAATTATTTCTAATGTTGCGTCCATTATTTCCGGACCAATGCCATCGCCTTTTGCTACTGTAATCTTTGTCATTTTTTTCGGTTTTTGGTTTTTATTAGTTATTTTAATTATTATTTGTCTTTAATTAAAAACTCCATTCCGGGTTTTAGTTCATTAATGTATCCTCTATAAATAGCTATAGTAATTGATTTTTTATAATGATGATGTTTTTTATGGATATTAAAATCTTTTGGATAAAATGCCAGTTGCATATTAACATTAACTCTGTCAAAGTAATCTTGAGAGTTTTCTTTAAAGAGCAGTGCATCCTTTGGGATCTCAAAGATGGTTAATTCAATACTATAAGGTTTAGATATGCCATTAAAGGTTACTAAACCGCTTACATTAATAGGCTTAGAATTATGATGACTTAATCCAATCAGATCATTTGTGTTTAAATTGCCCTTAAAAACAAAATTAGATTCCGAGAGATCGATCAACCATTCATCAAGCGTATCATTTCCTATTTTAAATTTATTAAAGTCTATTTGTACTATTAATTCATTATTTTCTTTATTAAAAAACACCAATCCTGAATTACTTATAGAATAACATTCATGCTTATTATAGCACGATCTTGCATAGGTTGTGGATGGGATTATATTTTGTGAAAAGCTAAAAACACAGCTAGTCAAAAATAGAATGATCCAATATGTGTTTTTTAATTTCATGGCTAGTTTAAATTTCTACTTTATAAATTCTATTTACCGGAATTGTAATACCGCCCTTTAAAACAACGTGATTTGAATTGGCATGCCAAACGGTAGTTTCAGTATATTTATTAGATTTTTGGTCTTTAAAAAATATTTTCACTTTTTGCTTTAAGGTATTTCCTAATTTCATCGCGCGTTGTAGTTCTTGCTCCCTAAGAATTAATTCTTCCTTGTCACTTAATACTTCGTTATTTGAGAATTGAAGTCCCTTTATCTGGTCTTTCTCTACATAATGACTTTTAAGTTTTTGAGCCTTTAGGAAAAATTGTTCTCTAATTGATTGAATTGTTTTTTTTCTTTTTTTTAGACGAGTATAACCGATCATATTTTTGTTATTATAATTACGGTCAATTCGCTCATCCATTGAGTTGTATAATTTTACGCATAAAGCCATTGTAATTAAACTTATAAAGCCCATTAAAAAGTAATGATGGGTTGCAAAGTCAACTATTGAATTGGCCATGTTTAAAGGGTCAATATGTAATACAATTGACGTTAGAAATACCAAAGCGGCAAATATGGCTGATAAAGCAAGTAAGGCTTTGATCTTTGAGTTGGAGTTGTTTTTTATAGTTTCCATGATTTTTATTTTTTATAGGTTAAAGTTCTTAATTTGTTCTTATATATTTTTATTTATATATTTTATGTGTTATATAAAATATTTTTATGATTAATCTTTATTCTTTTTTTCTTCATTAATTAAAAATGGTGTCTGTCCATCTGTAATAATTATTTTACTGTTAGGTGATTTTGCAAGTTCCATAAAAGCCTCAATACTTCTTATCTTAATAATTTCACCGGTGAGTCCTTCGGATATTATTTTTTGAGCATCGCTAGTTCCTTTTGCTTCGATGATTTTTCTGTCGGCTTCTAATTTAGCCTGCTTTAAAGTAAACTCCATTCTCATTACATCCTGTTCGGCCTGAAGCTTTTGTTCTATTGATGTAGAGAGGCCGGGTGGCAATTGAATGCTTTTCATAAGCACGGCTTCAATTTGTATACCTTGAATGTTTAGTGTCTCCATCATTTTTACCTTGATCGCTTTTTCGATATCTGATCTTAGTCCCGAATGAAGATCTTTAGCAAAATACTGTGCGCAAACATCAGCGGAAGCGGAGCGGAATACATTGGCGATGATCGTTTCATAGCGTAGACCAATATTTCTTATTATAGTTGGTACTTGCTCTTGATTAAGCTTATATAAAATAGAGATTTGTGAATTAATACTTAAACCTTCCTTACTTGGTAAGCTTAAGGTTAACTCAAGATTATTTGTTTGCACCGATACTTTTATAACTTTAGCTACAAAGGGATTATATACTACTGAGCCGGTGAGGTGAACTTTTTCAGATAAACGACCTAGTTTTTGTTTTACCCCAACTTCCCCGGGTCTTATAATTGTGCAACCTGAAAGAAGGATGCTGCTGGCTATGGCTGTAAAAATTAGTGGTTTCATTATTTCTTGTATTAAAAGTTTATGCACCAAAATTACAACACATGAAATATATATTTTTATTTATGTTTTTTATATTATACATTAATTATTTTAATGCTTAAATAACAATAATTAACGAGCATTTTAATCCATGGAATAATTTATTGATCTTGATTTGGTTCTTTGAATTTTAATAAAATACCGGATTTGAAAAAAATTGCGGCCAGTTTCATAACTTATTTTGATTCGAATTGATGATTATAACATCCATCTTTCTACGCGGCTATTGTGAGCAGTAGAATAATTTTTTCGGTGAAAAACTATTGCAAATTTTAAATGTACTTACCTTAAATTTTTTTTTACCTCAATACACGCAATTGTTTTGGTTATGATCTTTGTTTATGGGTTTACCTCCATCCACCGCCTAAAGCTTTATACATATTTATTGTAGCGTTGTACTGTCTTTTTTTGGTTGTAACTAATTCTATTTTGGATTGCAAAGCAGTTCGTTGCGTCATGAGTACTTCAAAGTATGTGGCTCTTCCTGATTTAAATAAATCATTAGAAATTTCAATTGATGACGTAAGTGCTTTTACTTCATCTGTTTTTAGAGTATGTATTTTTTCTAGATTTTTTATATTTGATAGTTCGTTTGATACTTCTACATAACTAGTTAAAATTGTTTTTTGATAATTGTATAAGGCCTCTAGTTGGCTTGCTTTCGCGTTTTTAAATTGAGTCTTTATAGCACTTCTGTTAATAAGTGGTGTTACTAAACTGCCAAGTAAATTGTAGGCGAGTGATTTTGGTGATGCAAAAAGAAACGCTGTATTAAATGCTTGAAAACCTAAGTTGCCGGTAATATTAAACGATGGATAAAATGCTGCTTTAGCTGATTTTACATTTTGTTTTGCAGCCATCAATTCATATTCTGCCTTTTTAATGTCCGGTCTGTTTTGTAAAAGTTGAGATGGAATTCCTTCTTTAATTTGAATAGGTAGTTGATCTGAAAACATTGCTTTATCTCTGATAATTGGTTGAGAAAAGCGACCTAGCAAAAAATTAATCTTGTTTTCAAATTCTGTTACTTTTTGTTTAATTTCAAATTCCAAACTTTGTGAATTGAGTACTTGAGCTTCAAATTGCTTTGAGGCCAATTCGTTTGTTACCCCTGTAATTTTTTGCACTTTTACAATTTCTAAGGCATCCTGCTGCAATTTAATGGTTTCTTTTATTATGTCTAATTCAACATCTAAGGCCATTAATTCATAGTAACTATTCGCAATTTCAGACACTAAGTTTGTATAAATTAAATTTGTGCCTTCTAAAGTGCTAAGGTATCTTGAAAAGGCTGCCTTTTTTTTATTGCGGAGTTTACCCCATACATCTACTTCCCAGTTAGTTTGTAACCCAACAAAATAATCAGGTAATTGGTTTGGGATTAATTCTCCGGGACGGATTTCTGTAACTCTATTTCCTGCATCATCCATTGTGTAATATCCAAATCTGCGTTGCAAATATGAAAAATTTGTACTTACCGTTGGTAGCATTGCACCTTTACTTAAGCGAAGATCGTTTCTGGCAATTTCTATTTTTTGTAGGGTCATCAATACATCTAAATTATTTTTTAATCCTGTATCAATCAATCTTAGTAAATTTTTATCTGTAAAATATTCTCGCCATTTTAAGGTAGCAGAATTAGTGCTGTCATTATTTACACTATAATTAGAAGGCAGAGCTTTCGTTTCTTTATCACTAATTATTTCCTTTGTTTTACAACTCGAATAAATTAAAGATGTTACAGCAAGTACAATAATTATTTTTTTTGAATTAGATGTCATATTAATTAATTTCTTCAGTTAATGGCATTTTTTCTGTTGAATGTTTAGGCAAATTCTTTTTTGAAAGGCTTGCAAAAATAAAATACAATCCGGGAACAATAATTACTCCGAATATTGTTCCAAAGAGCATGCCTCCGGCTGATGCAGCACCAATGGTTCTGTTTCCAATGGCGCCGGCACCACTGGCAAATATTAAAGGTAGGAGTCCGGCTATAAATGCAAATGAAGTCATTAATATAGGACGCAATCTTAGCGTTGCTCCTTCTATGGCCGCTTGCCAGGGATTTAATCCCTCTTTGGTTTTTAATACAGCAAATTCAACTATTAGTACCGCATTTTTTCCTAACAAGCCAATTAGCATTACCATTGCAACTTGAGCATATATATTGTTTTCAAGACCTAAGACTGATAATAAAAAAAATGCACCAAAAACTCCCGGAGGTAAAGAAAGTATGATTGGTAATGGTAACATAAAACTTTCGTATTGAGCAGCCAAAATTAAATACACAAATATTAAACAGATCAAAAAAATGTAAACAGCTTCGTTCCCTGCATTGGCTTGCTCACGGGAAGATCCTGCCCAATCAAATCCATAACCTTGCGGTAATTGTTTAGCGGCTACTTCTTTAATTGCATCTATAGCCTGCCCGCTACTATATCCGTTTTGAGGCTCACCGTTTACTATTGCCGATGGATACATGTTGTAACGGGTTACTTGTTCGGGACCATAAACTTTTACAATGCTTAAGAAAGAAGAAATGGAAACCATATTACCATCTTTATTTTTAACATTTAATTTTAAAAGGTCTTGTGGTTTAGCTCTAAACTCTGGAGCAGCCTGTACCATAACTTTATACATTTGCCCGAAGCGAATAAAGTTGGTTGCATAATCACTTCCTAAAAATGTTTGTAGGGTGCTTAATACATCTTTAATAACAACACCTTTTTGAGCTGCTTTAGTATTATCAATATTGATTAAGTATTGCGGAAAACTTGCATCGAAAGATGAGAACGAATTTTTTATTTCTTTTCTTTTATTTAATTCGGCAGCAAATATTTTCGCAACCTCTTCCATCTTTTTTAAATCTCCCTTTCCTGTTTTATCAAGAATTCTCAATTCAAATCCACTTGAATTTCCATAACCAGGAACAGGCGGTGGTGTAAAAAATTCAATTTTTGCATCTTTAATATAGCTTGTTTTTTCTTTTAAGATCGCTATGATTTCTTGGTCTGTTTTCTTTCTATCATTCCAGTTTTTTAAACTAATTAATTTCATACCGTATGAAGCCCCGGTACCATCGGTAACAAAATTATATCCTACCAAACTTGAAATAGATGTAATCTCTTCAATTTTGGAGGCCACTTTTTGAATTTCATTCAGCACTTCTTCAGATCTTTCAAGAGTTGCCCCTGATGGAGTTGTAACGCTTGTGTATATAGTGCCTTGATCTTCGTTAGGGATAAATCCTGTGGGTAGAATGGAGGCAAGGCCCCAAGTACCAATGCAAAAAGCAATAAGTGCCATGGTAGTTATAACACGCCTGTTTACTATAACATTTAATAGTTTTTTATATCTATCTGCAAGTTTATTATATCCCTTATTGAACTTATCTAAAAACTTATTTATTATATTTTTCTTTTTTTCAACGCCATGTTGATTTTTAAGCAACATAGCACACAATGCAGGCGTGAGAGTTAGCGCACTTACTCCTGATAAAATAATGGAGATTGCCATTGTAACAGAAAATTGTCGATAAAAAATACCGGTTGGGCCGCTCATAAAAGCTACAGGAATAAATACGGCCGACATTACTAAAGTAATGGCAATAATGGCACCACTAATTTCTTTCATTGCTTGCTCTGTGGCATCTCTTGCACTTAAATTCTCCTCTTCCATTTTAGCATGAACAGCCTCAACAACCACAATGGCATTATCTACAACAATACCAATTGCTAATACTAATGCAAATAGTGTAATTAAATTAATAGAAAATCCAAACAATTGCATAAAAAAGAAAGTTCCAACAAGTGATACTGGTACAGCGATTGCAGGAATTAGAGTAGAACGAAAATCACCCAAGAAAATAAATACAATAAGCGCTACAAGTAAAAATGCCTCTACTAAAGTTCTAAGTACCTCATGTATTGATGCATCTAAAAAGCTTGACACATCATAACTTGTTGTATAACTCATACCGGCAGGAAAGCTTTTTTGTAACTCTTCCATTTTTGATTTAATATTTTTAATAACATCACTTGCATTACTTCCAGGACGCTGTTTTAAAACAATGGCAGCTGAAGGATTACCATTTTCCTTAGAGAGTATGTCGTAATCCAATGATCCAAATTCAACTTCTGCAATGTCTTTTAAATGTAAAATTTGTCCGTCTGAATTTCTCTTGATCACTACATTGTCGTACTGTTCTTTCGTATTATACTTTCCTGAATATTTTATAACGTATTGTAAGGATTGTTGTTTTTTACCGGAACTTTCTCCTACCTTTCCCGGAGCCGCTTCTACATTCTGCTCTTTTAAACATTGAACAATGTCTTCCGTGGATACATTAAAGGCGTTCATCTTTATCGGGTTAAGCCAAATCCTCATTGCATATTCACGTTGCCCCATAATATCGGCATAACCAACACCTTCAATTCGTTTGAGTTCGGCTAGAATGTTAATGTCTGTGTAATTGTATAAGAATTTTTCATCTAAATTCTTATCAGTGCTTAATATGTTTAAGTATAACAACATACTATTTTGAACTTTTTCAACAATAACTCCAGATTTTATTACTTCTTCGGGCATTTCATCTAAAACCGATGCGGCTCTGTTTTGTACATTTACGGCAGCAATTTCAGGATCGGTGCCAGCTTTAAATATGATATTGATTACGCTCGTTCCGTCATTTCCTGAAACGGATGACATGTAAGCCATTCCGGGTACTCCATTAATCGCTCTTTCTAAAGGTGTTACCACAGCTTTAATACAAGATTCTGCATTAGCTCCTGTATATTTAGTTGTAACTGTTACTTCCGGTGGCGCAATGTCCGGAAATTGAGTCATAGGAAGTTGCGTAATAGCTAAGCCTCCAAGTATAGTTATTACCAATGATATTACAATTGATAAGATCGGGCGTTCTATAAATTTATTAAACATTATTACTTAGAATTATAGTTTGCAATAATTTGTTTTAATGAAATAGATTCTGGTTGTATTTGATCTCCATCTTTTACATTTTGAATTCCCTCAAAAATAATTTTTTCGCTAGTTGATAAGCTATTATCTATTACAAATAAATGAGGCAAACTTTGTTTTACAATTATGTTTTTAGAAGAAACCACACCGGCCTGGTTTACTACAAAAACATAATATTTATCTTGGATTTCAAACGTTGATTTTTGTGGAATAATTAAGGCGTTCTTTAATTCATTTACAATTTGAACTTTTCCGCTTGAGCCATGACGCAACAAAATTTCCGGATTAGAAAATTTTGCTCTAAAAGCAATATTTCCGGTAGTTTTATCAAACTCCCCATCAATGGTTTCAATATTACCTTTATATTGATGTGGATTATTATCTGCTAAAACAAGTGTAATTTTATTTTTTTCTAAGGAGGCTTTTTGAGCTCTTATATTTAAGTATTCTTTTTCTGATACATTAAAATAAGCGAATACTTCGTTGTTATTAGATAGGGTTGTTAACAAATCGTCTTCATCGATCATACTTCCTTTTTTAAATGGAATACGATCAATAATACCATCAAATGGCGCTTTTATTTCGGCAAATGATAAATTTAATTTTGCAGATTCTACTTCAGATTTTGCTTCATCAATTTTAGCATTAGCAGCATCTAATAAAGCATGAGCTTTGTCTAACTCTGTTTTTGAAACAATATTTTTTTCATGTAATTTTTTTACATTTTCAAGTTCTAGTTCATCTACCTTCAATTCAGCAATGGCCGATTTTAACTTTGATTGAGCTTTTAGCAACTCTAATTGAAACCCTTCTTTATGAATACTAAATAGCACTTGCCCGGTTTTTACAGAAGATCCTTCATCAATATAAATATGTTCTAAATGACCTTTGATCTTAGATCTTATCTCTACATTTTGTAACGAATGAATATCTGCTACATATTCACTTACGTAGTTTGTATCCATAACAATCGGACTTGTTACTAAAAAATTATTTTTTTCACTGTTATTTTCGTTGTTGGTTGTACACGCATTGAATATTAATGCTGCACCTAGTAATTGAAATAGTTTATTCATTGATCAAGTATAATGGATTATTAGTATTTGTTGTTATTTAAAATTTAGTGTTTTAAGGCACGTTTTTTTACAGTACCACCTCTTACGTCTCTTAGGCTATTCATTATTATAAATGCTGTTGGTTCGATTTTTTTAATTTCAGTTGTTAGTCTGTTAATTTCAAGCCTTGTAATAACAGTATATATAATATCCAGGTCTCTTAAAGAATTAGTTTTGTTGAATCCGGCCTTCCCATTAAATATTGTAACTCCTAAACCAATTTTGCTAATTATCATTTGTCTAATTTCTTCGCTGTGAGTTGAAACAATCATTACTCCAATATATTCATCAATACCTTCTACAATAAAATCTAATGTTTTAGAAGCAGCTAAGTATGTTATCATTGAGTATAACGCTATTTCAATCCCTAATAAATAGGCCGCTGCTCCAAAAATTACAACATTAATGGCAATAATTACATCACCAATTGTTAATCCAAATTTTCGACTTAAGTATATTGCTAATACCTCTGTTCCATCAATAACAGCACTTCCTCTAATAGCTAAACCAATACCTGCACCTAAAAACATGCCGCCAAAAATTGAAACTAAAAGATTATCATTTGTTATAATTGGAAATGTAACAGCGGCAACAACGGCAGATAAACCTAAAATGGCCAATGCTGTTTTTAATGCAAATGTTTTGCCCATTACTTTATAAGCAAGCAAAATAAATGGAATATTAATATAAATAATTAATGAAAATAAAGGGATTTTTGATATCTCTGCAACCAATAGTGCTAATCCTGTTGCGCCACCATCAATAAAATTATTAGGCAATAAAAATCCTTTTAATCCAAAAGCGGCAGAAAATATTCCAAGAGTAATAAATATAAAATCTTTAAAATTCCTTTTACTGGTAATTAAAAACGCTCTATAGGCCTTTGCTGCAGAATATTGTGAATTGCTCTGACTGTTTTTAAAGAGCCTGCCTCTGATAGCGATTCTATTTAGTTTTTTTTTAAATATCGATTTCATTTATAAGTTCTTACCATTAAACAAGTACTAGCAGTTTTGGTTGTTTAAATTTTGTTAACGATATATGTTTATTAGTCAATTATGAGTTTTTTCTGAACTGCATGTTTAAATATTCATTGAACAAGGCGAAACCCATACCAAAATATAACAATGATTTGTCTAATTTAAAGTGCATTGATTCTAATATTAAAAAACCGCCTATCAATAACAAAAATGAAAGTGCTAATAGTTTTATACCTGGGTTTTTATTTATGAACTCGCTAATTCGATTTGCTAATACCATCATTACTAACATAGATGCGATAACAGCAGTGATCATTAACCAAATTTGATCTACAAGTCCAACTGCGGTTAAAATTGAATCGAAAGAGAAAATAATATCAATAAATATTATTTGAATAATAATATTTCGAATGCTATTCGTATTATTTTGTTCTTTTTTTTCCGGTTTTTCTTTTTTATACAATTTATGGTGTATTTCAATAAATGTTTTTAGTAATAAAAAGAAACCTCCCAGAAATAAGATCAAGTCTCTTCCACTTATTGAAAATTGTCCGGCAGTAAAAAGTGGTTCTGTTAAACTTACTAGCCATCCAATACAAAACAATAATATAATTCTACAAACTAAGGCTATCACTAAGCCAATATTCATTGTAGATTTTCTTTTACCCAGCGGGACTTTGTCAACAAGGATAGAAATAAATATTATATTATCTATACCAAGTACTAATTCCATAAAAAAGAGAGTAATTAAGGGTATGATCCAATCAGTGCTGTTAAAAAGTTCCATTTTATTTATTTTATTAGATAAGTTATTTAGTTTTTCGATTAAATTTAAAAACCTAAGCGTATGCCAAAACCTTCAGCATTGAAATTATTAAATGTTGGATTTAATAAAGGTTGAGATGCAGGTTTGAGCGATTTAAAAATATGAACTGGGGAGTTTTTTTTACCGGTCGGAAATAATTCAATATAATTGCTGTTATCTTTAAGTTTCAAATAACTTTCGGTATTTAAAATAAAGTTATAATCTTGAACCAGAACTGTCTGAAGAGAGGGTAGTTGTCGAATAAGTTCAGCTGTTTGACTGTAATTCAGAAAATTGTCACCTGTTAGATTTATCCTTTCTAACTTATTTAAAGATAAAATTGTAGTGGGTAAAGTATTAAAATCATTTCCACTAATATCAAGATCTTTTAATTTTTTTAGCTTTAAAATACTAGGTGGAAAAGTTTTAAGATGGTCGTTATGTAAACTTAAACTATTTAAATTACTTAAAATTGAAAAATCTTGATCAAAAAAATCAAAATTACTATTAGAAATTGTTAGGGAATTTAAATTAGGCTCCTTTGCCAAAACTAAAAATGATTTTTTAAATTTAAATTCTGGTGAGACGCTAATAATTAAAGATTCAATTTCTTTATTTCTTAGAATATTTCTATCAATAGATTGTATACTGTTACCCTCCAAATCAAGAGTTTTTAGATGCTTGAATTTTTTTAGTTGATTTGGTATATTTTCCAGTCCATCATATCTTAGGCTTAAATACTCAATATTATTATTAATTGTAAGATTCTTAGGTAATTTGAAATTGGGAATACTATCAAGGTGTAAACGTTTTAAATGTGTAATTTTATTTATCACTTTAAAACTTTGGTCAAGGTCGAGGTGTTTTTCTTGATTTAAATATAATTCTTCCAAATTGGGAATTTGAGCAATTTTTTCGGGTAGCAGTGTAAAATTATTTGCACTTATATCTAATACCTTTAAAAATTCTAGTTTTTCCAAACCTATTGGTAAGTTATATAAACTGTCAGATGTTAATGTTAATTTTTGTAAATTTGTAAATAACGATAAGTCAAGTGAATCGGTATTTAGTCGTTGATTTGACAATTGTAATTTATAAACATTTTTAGGGTTTGCTATAGCGCTTTTAATATTAGTAAAAGTGCTATCCTTATAATTGTAATTTATAATTTGTGATTTGATATTTATCGTAATAAATATTGAGAAGACGAGAAGAGTATGCGGGATTTTCATTTTATTTTCGGTGGGGCTTTATAATTTATTTTTTCACTTATACCTTACAAATTTACTGCTTGATTTAATATAGTTTTATTTATATTTGTTATCATATACATTAATTATTTTTATGCATTATACGCTTCATCAATTACAGGTTTTTTTAAAGGTTGCTCAGTTTAATAGTATTACAAAAGCTTCTGAGGATTTAAATATGACCCAGCCTGCTGTTTCTATTCAATTAAAAAATTTGCAGGATCAGTTTGAAATTCCTTTAACAGAGGTTGTTGGCCGGCAGCTATATGTGACAGATTTTGGGAAAGAGATCTTACAAATGGCAGAGAGAATAATTAATGAGGTATACGCCATAAACTATAAAACAATGGCTTTTAAAGGCCATTTGTCGGGAAGATTAAAGATATGTTCTGTATCTACCGGAAAATATATTATCCCTTACTTTCTTAGTGGCTTTTTAAAAGATCAAGAGGGGATAGAATTGATGTTGGATGTAACCAATAAAAGTAAAGTAATTACTAGTTTGCAAAATAATGAAGTTGATTTTGCATTTGTTTCAGTATTACCTGATAATTTAAAAGTTGAATCTATTGAAATATTGCAGAATAAGCTTTTTGTTGTTGGAAATACAGATCAACGGTTTAAAAAAGGGGTGTATGATAAAACTATATTTGAAACATTGCCAATTATTTTTAGAGAAGAGGGTTCTGGAACACGCCTTGTTATGGAGAATTTTATCTCTAAGAATAAACTTCCGATCTCAAAAAAAATGGAACTTACTTCTAACGAGGCGGTAAAACAAGCGGTTATTGCCGGGCTGGGATATTCTATCATGCCATTAATTGGAATTAAGAACGAGCTTTTAAATAAAGATGTTCAAATCATTAAGGTAAAAGGTTTTCCTATAGAATCTACCTGGCGCTTAATTTGGTTAAAAAACAAAAAACTATCTCCAGTAGCCTTAGCCTTTTTAAATTATTTAAAAAGTGAAAAAGAAAAAATAAGTAACGAGAGATTTGAATGGTTTAATAAATATTGATTAGCTTAAAATTTATTTAAGCTAATCAAGTTTATAATCTAAATTTCCATTCAAGTATATAATATTTAAAACTGTTTTTATAAATTTTAATTTATATTCAGCCAGTTTTAATTCAGTTTCAAGCCATTTGTTTTCTCGCGTATTTAAAAGAAATAATGAGCTTTCGCCATTTTCAAACTTTAATCTTTCTGCCTCAACAAGTTGTTTACTGTATTTTGCAGATCTATCGGCGTTTTGTAATTGCTGAGATAATATATTTATGGTTTGTTTTAGGATGTTAATTTTAAATTCTAATTCGTTTGTTTTGTTTGATAATTCAAAATTATTGTTTCGGGAAATTATCCTTGCCATTTTATATTCATTAACCGGGTTTCTCAGTAGTAGCGGAAAAGATAGGTTAACACCCCATTTATAATTATTATTTGAAAAGGCCGGATTAAATGAGGTATAATTTTCAGATAGGAAGTTATACTTTACATTTAGAATTGGCTTGATCATTTCTTTTTTTAATCGGTTATCAATTTCTAATACTTTTTGATAAGAATTATATTTTAGAATAACGGGATTTGAAACCAAAGTTGGATTTAAAAATTTGGTTAAAAGTGTTTTTGTTTTTTCAAAAAAGCCATCTAAACTATCTGTTGATTGGTAATTATTTAATTGAGAGGATGCTCCATTCGATGTCCAGTTATACATAGAAAGTTCATTAATGCTTTTTTGATTATCGATCAAGGCACCTTGAAAATCTAATAATCGTGTTTGGTAAAAAATAGCTGCCTCTATAGTGTCTATGGGCGCTCTTTCGCCAATTCCTGCTAAAGCCTCTATTCCCAAAAGCCGTTGTTTTGCCGTTACCATAAAGAAATTATTTAATGAAATTTCTTTTAACGTGAAAAGCCACTCAAAATATTTTTGAGATGATACATACAAAAGGTCGTTTAACAGGATCTGTTTTTCAGCATCATAATAGTTTATATAGTTTTTAGACTTTAATACTTCAGCTCTGCGTTTATCGATCAATAATCCTTGTAAAACCCCAACTTCAGCACCAAGGTAGGGTAGGCCGGAGGAGGAGGTTGAAAATTCGGGATTTACATTGCTTCCTATGCCATAATCGTAACCAAACTTTAAATATTGTGAGGTAAAAATGGGTTGTTTAATTTCACTGTTTATAGTGGTATAATAATTACTGCCGGCAAATTGTTTTTGATCAAAATTACCGCTTATCGAAGGGTCGTAGTTTCCTCGTGCCGCCTTGTATTGTAGTTCTCCATATTTCTTTTCGTTATCAGCTCGTTTAGATATTGGATTGTTTAATAATACATTTGTCAGATAATCGTTATAACTCAAAATAGAATTATTTTGTGATACAACAATTAAAGAATAAAAAAAGGACAATACGATTATAAGATTTTTCATATTACTTTTTATTATTTTTCTTTTTTGATACATCTGTTGTTTTGTAAAAATCAGGAGGGAATCCATTTACTGTTCTCCATAGTTCATAAAAGAGCGGTACATTATTTAACAAGGCAAATCCTTTTACGCCACCGCCAATTTGAATTGCTTCGGGCCATTTTTCGCCTGCGTTTTTTGCTAATATCCTAAACTTACCATTTTCTGAAAGTACTTTATCAAAGGCAACAATTTCGGCAGTAAAGGTTCCGTAACTTATTCCGGGCCATCCCGAAAATACGAATGCCGGCCAGCCGTCAAATTGTAACTGCACTTTTTGTCCTTTTTGTATTAAAGGTAAATTTACAGGATCAATATATAATTCTACTGCTTGCTCGTCTTGCGTAGGAACAATATTACAAAGTGCTGCGCCTTCTTTTACGATCTCGCCAATACCTTGTATATTGGTTTTAGCAATGTAACCATCTTGCGGCGCTAAAACATAATAAAAGCCTTTACGCATACTATAATTTGCAAGTTGATTTTGCAATTTAGTTAAGGCTCCTTCTCCTTCATACATAAGCGATAGTGCAGAAAATTTATCGGATTCTGTTTTCATTAATTTTTCTTGATAGTCTTGTTGAATGGAGTTCAATTCAATTTCCGCATTAAGTAATTCATTTTTAGCAGAAATAAATTTGTTATCAGCCGATGTTTTTTTAGCTAAAGCCTCCTGAACTTTTACCCTTCGGTTCTCAAGTTCGGTTTTTGATATAACTCCTTTACTCATTAACTCTTCAAAACGTTGCAATTGTTCTTCTGCCACTTTAAAATTATTTGATGAAGTTTGCGCTTCGGTACTATCGGTTGCTATTTTTATTTTTGCCTGTATAATTTTATTTCGCCCTTGTTGCATTTTAAGAAGTAAAGATTTATTCAATGCGTCAATTTGTGAGTTTACGGCTTCTATTTTATCCTCGTACGAAACTATAGTAGTTTCTTTAGCTTTTATAATTGATTCTGAACGTGCTATTAATTGTGGATCGATGTATTCATCTTTGATCTCTGATATAAATGCGATCGTATCGTTTTTACGAACAAAATCCCCTTCGCGAATAAACCATTTTTCTACACGCCCTGCTATTCGCGATGTAATTGTTTGTGGTCTGTTTTCGGGATTAAGTGTGCTTACAGTACCATCCGAGTCTACACTCTGGGTCCAGGGCATTAAAAGAATTACAAAACCGGTTAAAAATAACGCTAGAAGGGAATACTTAATAACTTTTGAATAATGCTTTGAATAAATATTTTTAATACTTTTTAATGGTTGTGGACTCTCAACAAAGATCGAGATATCATTTTTCTGATCTGCAAAATTGGTATCAATTTTATACAGTGCGGTTACTATGTCGTAAAATGTATTTAAGCTGCCAACTAATTTTTCGACCGAATTTATCACTAAAAAAATAATGATCTCGGCGGCAATGAACTGCCCAACGTTTAACGAGCCATTTTGAACAAGAACCGCTCCTAGGAATAGTAACAAACCTATAAACACTATTTTAAAAATAATAATGCCAATAAATTGTTTTTCAAGAATTAAATAGTGATCAGTACGATTTGTAAAATAATTATTAAGGTTACTGTCTGTTTTTTCAGTTATGTTTTGATCTTGTTTTGTTATGGCATTTTGCTGAAACCAATCTGCTAATTTGTATTTTTCATTAGACGTTTTAACATTGGTGTCTATACCTTGTTTTCCATAATAACGAACAATTAAATAGAAGGTGATGCTTAATAGCATGGTAAAAATTAAAAACCACGAGCTGTAAATTGATAATAACAATAATCCAAATACAATACTAATGATGGAGAACGAAAAATCGAGAAGTATTTTACTAACTCCTTTTTGTAAAACAACTACTTCAAAAAATTTATTGAGCATTGAGAGAGTAGCATCTGACGGGGTGTTTTTTTCTAAAAAATTGTTAATTAACGTAGTAACATCCCCAAAGATCTTTTGGTGCAAGGTTTCGTTTATGCGCATTTGCCATAATTGAAAAAAGCCAATAAATGCTGTAACAATAATACCGACAGTACACAATAAAATAAGCGACGCAGAAAAACTTCCGGCCATAATGTAAGTTATAACACCCTGTATGCCAAGAGGAATTGATACATACAATAAGCCTTGCAATACTGCAAGCAAATATATTTTGTATACAATAGACTTCTCTTTAAAAAGCCACTTAAATAGCAATCCGGATTTATCCATAGCGGAGTTTTTCACAAATATAGCTAAATTATTCGATAATAGTA
>JALHPG010000072.1 GCA_022842625.1 Bacteroidia bacterium
CTAAAAAATCAACAATAATTAGCATATTTACAGTTATAAAAACAAAAACATGAAACAAACGATCATCTTATTAGGCGGTATTTTATTAATTGGTTTAGCCTCATGCAAAACCAAATCTAAAACTACAACAACAACTACAACAACTACAACATCTTCAAATAATAACGCTAACGCTACAACAGCTTCAACAACTCAACCAACGGTGTATAATCAAGTAACAGACCAAGCTTGCGCGGTAGAAGTTTCTTTCGGAAGTTATGCTTCGGGAATAGACGGACCGGCTTTAGATAAAGTAAATGCTTTGATCGAATCAAAAAAATTAAAATCAACGTCAAAAACTATTGGCAGAGAAGGTGAAAGACGTATTTGTTTACCGTTAACAGAATTAAAAGAAAACGAAAAAAAGGATCTAATTGAACAGTTGAAAAAAATTGCTAAAGAAGGTCAATTGGTCTCAGTATCAATAAGATAAAATAAATTTTACGGTTCTTAAATTGTGGAAAAACGGTCTTTTTAAGGCCGTTTTTTTTTTGTACTTTCGTGGCACTAATAAAACTAACAAATACTATAGGAATAATGAATGAAATTGGTTTAAAAGCAGATGGTGCCTCAGTTGCGCAACTTGGTCTTTCTAATGTTGAAATGGCTTTTTGGAATCTTCACCCAAGTGAATTAGTGGAAGAAACGATCTTAAGAGGAGAAGGAGTGTTAACAGACGTTGGTGCATTAGCAATTGATACCGGAGAGTTTACCGGGCGTTCACCAAAAGATAAATTTGTGGTTGTTGATGAAAACACTAAAGACAGTGTTTGGTGGGGAGATGTAAATAACCGTTTTGATTCCGGGAAGTTTGAAATTCTTCATAACCGTATGTTAGCATACTTAGGTGGAAAAGAAATTTGGGTGCGTGATTGCTACGCTTGTGCTGATCCAAAATACCGTATCAACATTCGTATCGTAAATGAATTCCCTTCAAGCAATTTATTTGCAAACAATTTATTTTTACGTCCAACTGTTGAAGAAATTAAAACCTTTAATCACGATTGGTTAATTATCAATGCACCGGGCTTTAAAGCAGATCCATTGATTGATGGTACTCGTCAACACAACTTTGCAATTTTAGATTTTACTAAAAAAATTATTTTAATTGGTGGAACCGGTTATACCGGCGAGATTAAAAAAGGAATTTTTGCGGTATTAAATTATATCCTTCCTCACGAAAAAGGAGTTTTACCAATGCATTGCTCTGCAAATATTGGTAAGGATGGCGATACTGCTATTTTCTTTGGTTTATCAGGAACAGGAAAAACAACGTTAAGCGCAGATCCTAACCGTAAATTAATTGGTGATGATGAGCATGGCTGGAGCGATACCGGTGTGTTTAACTTTGAAGGTGGATGTTATGCAAAATGCGTAGATCTTACTGCAGAAAAAGAACCACAAATTTTTAATGCTATTAAATTTGGTTCGTTATTAGAGAACATAGAGTTTCATGAAGGAACAACAACGGTTGATTATGCAAATATTTCTAAAACAGAAAACACGCGCGTAAGTTACCCTGCAAATTATATTGATAATGCAGTTACTCCTGCAGTTGGTTATACTCCAAAAAACATTTTCTTTTTAACCTGCGATGCTTTTGGCGTGTTACCTCCGATCTCTAAATTAACTCCTGCACAAGCCATGTACCATTTTACAAGTGGTTACACTGCAAAAGTTGCCGGAACAGAAATGGGAATTACTGAACCTACATTAACCTTCTCTGCTTGTTTCGGAAAAGTATTTTTACCCTTACACCCAACAAAATATGCTGAGTTATTAGGTGAGAAATTAAAAAAGAATAATGTAAACGTTTGGTTATTAAATACCGGATGGGTTGGTGGTAAATATGGTGTTGGTAGCCGTATTAAATTATCATATACACGTTCATTGATTACCGCAGCATTAAATGGCGAATTAGATAATGTAGAGTACGGAACAACGCCTTACTTTAAATTAAACTTCCCTAAATCTTGTCCTAATGTGCCTTCAGAGATCTTAGAACCGAAGAATGCTTGGAAAGATAAAGAAGCCTTTAATCAAACAGCACAAAATTTAGCGGCATCATTCGTGAAGAATTTTGAGCAATATGCTTCTGCTGCAAACGCAGAAATTTTAGCGGCTGCTCCACAAGTTGAGGTTACAGCATAATTGTAAATAATAATTTTAGATATAAAAAAATCCCCGCTTTAAAAAAAGGCGGGGATTTTTGTTTTGTAATGTTTTGTCATTCCGAAGCATGAGGAATCTAACTACTCGCAGATTCTTCCATCTTCAGAATGACAATTATTATTTTCTGTAAAAAATCCTGCAACCAAACGATTGTGTTTCGGGTTTTGAAACTGGCTTATTGTTTAATAATTCATCTACTGCATTTCCAATAAATGATGTGGCTTTTTCAGGATGTTCGCCATTATCATCTACGGCACCGCTATATTTTATTACCCAGGTTTTATTTTCTTTCCAAATAACGTATGCCTGAGGTGTATGTTCGGCGCCAAAATTTTTTCCTACACTTTGCATCACATCAAATAAATACGGAAAATTTAGTTTTTCTGTTTCGGCTTTCTTTTGCATTAATTCAAAACTTTCTTCTTCATAAACTAAGGTATCCATCGAATTTATTGCCAGTAATGGAACTCCGAGTGCTTTGTATTTTGTGTTCAGGTCGTTTAATCGTTTGGGGTAAAGTTTTGCAAAGGGACAATGATTACAAGTAAATACAATAATAAAACCTTTAGCATCTTTATAGTTACTTAAAGAGACATGTGAATTATCAATGTTCTTAAGATCAAAATCATTTACAGTTTTACCAATTTTTAGTTTAGGAAAATCATTATCTCCCCTAAAACTATAAATAGAAATGAGTAATAAAATATAAGATATAAATTTTAGGCGCTTCATCTTAATCCTTCACAAATTTTTGAGTTGTAATTGATTTTGTTTTTTTATCCATTAATTGAACAAAATAAACACCTTTTGCAAGAGATGAAACATCTATGCCTTTATTAATTTCTGGCTGAGGTAACATCATTACTGCTTTACCGCTAATGTTTGTTATTGTAACATAATAAACTTCAATTGAAGTATTATTTAGCTTAATGAATAATTTATCATCTACCGGATTTGGAAATACTGAAAACGCTATAACGTCTTTTTTTACTTCATTAAAGCCTGCGGGGCTAGTAACTATAAACTGCCCCATCATACCATCGTCTTCGTGATTTGAAAAATGGCAGTGGTACATAAATGGATGGATAGCATCGGCATAATCATCAAACTTTGCAACAAACGAAACAGATTCTCCTTTTGGAACATACATTACGTCTTTCCAACCAGACTCGTGAGTTCCTACTGCGGCAGCACTTCCGTTTCTTTCTGTAATTTTAAATTCAACATCGTGGATGTGAAAAGTATGACCAAACACATTGTTGTTTACTACGGTCCATTTTTCTATATCATTTAAATTAACTATTTTATTAATTGTGCCAATGGCAAAAGAGGTGTTATCAAAATTAAATGGAATTGGATTTGGTCCGGGATTACCGTTAGTGATGTTAAGTGTTCTGGTAACAGTAGCGTTTGAGGAAGTCCAATAGGTATTATTTGCTAATGTTGCAGGCACCGCTGTTATTGGGTTTGCAGTTGTTGCAACAACGTTAATGTGTAATAAATTAAAGTTAATATTGTTTAGTAAACTTCCAAATTGACCACTGGTGCCAGGTTCCCCTCCGGGGAAACCAAATGCCTGACCCGAATTGTATGCCATTAAATTAATACTAGAGCCTATAAGATCTGCACTTAGATTCACCATAATTTCTAAACGTTCGCCAACCATTACTTTAACTCTGGTTACCGCCACAGGTGCATTTAATAATCCACCATCGTTACCAATAATATAAAATGTTCTATTGTCGCTAAATCCAATATTATAACCTCTTTCTACTTCCGCATTTAAAATTCTTAACCTAACATACTGTTTCGGTAAGCTTACTTGCGCGCTAGGTGTGCCATTAGACAGCATATAATCGCCATAAGCGGTATTTAGTGTTACAAATTGATTACTAGCATCATATCTGCGGCTAGTTAATACTAAAGGAATATCATCAATGCCATATTTTCTGGGTAAGGCAAGGGCAGATTCTACAGGATCTCGCACAATAATAAAACCACCAATGCCTTTTGTTAAATGTTCTAAGGTCATTTCATGTAAATGTGGGTGGTACCAATAAGTGCCTGCATTGTTTGCTACCTTCCAATAAGGTTGCCATAAAGTACCTGGTGGAATTACCTGATGTGGGCCGCCATCCATTACTGCCGGAAGGTGCATACCGTGCCAGTGAAGAGTTGTGCTATCATTTAATTTATTTTTAACGTTCATGTGAACGGTGTCTCCTTTGTTGAAGAATAAGGTTGGTCCCCAAAAATTATTATTTATACCACCGGTTATAGTTTGGTTACCCGGGGTAATTATTTGCTTAAATGTGTCTTTTATCGCCAAATTAAAGGTAGTGCCGCTAATGGTATCCGGTATCCACAGGTTGTTGTAGGTTTGTGCCTGTGTAAGCGAAATGCACACAAATGAGAAGGCTAGTTGTAATAGGATTTTTTTCATATAAATAGTTTGGTATATATAGGTATTAGATGCTTATAGTTTAAATAACTTGCGGTAAATGCGATTCTTTTTACTAAAAACTAAACGGTGTTTTAGAATTTAGATAGATCTAATTTTAATCGGAACGATCAACTCTTTTTTTGGAAAAGAAAAATTAAGAACTCACAGGCAAAAGTATAGTTTTCCAAAAAAATTGGCACACGTTTTTAAACTATAGTTCTTTTTGAATAGGGGGACTAGAGCATTTACGCTGTATTGGGCGAAAGAAGTTTTTTCTGGAATAGAAAAAAAATATGCTTTACTTTTAATTGAATTTAAAAAATAAAAAAGTTTTTGATTTTGCGTTATTTATTAATTCGCCCTATCATACAACTTGCATAACTTTTAAGTTGTAATAATAATCCGTTTTCTTCGGTAGCCTCTGGATAACCAATTGAGTGTAATTTTTTTGTAAAATCTTCTCTCTTTGCTTTTCCGGAGTGAGTAATGGTTACAGAATCTTCTTCGTGGTTTACAATAACGCTCTCTACGCCCTCCATTTCAGAAAGTTTAGCCTTTATAGTATTCTCGCAACCACTGCACTTTAAATTGGCTATTATAATTTTTTCCGTTTCCATCATCTTATTTTTATTATACCAAGTTAGCTAAGCTATTTGGATTAAGAACTGATGAGCATCCCTAAAGTAACTGATATATGTCACTTTTAGATTTTTTTGTGAGCCTGAATATGCATCCCGATAGCTATCGGGAGCCTTGCAACCCTGTGCTGATTGATAATCGAGGCATCCGCCCGCATTGCGCCATGGCTTGCTGTTAGTGGTAGTTTTATTCAAGGCCTGAATATTCTATCTTTGTCTCACTGAGATCAACTTGATAAATATTTTCAAAACGATAAAAAACTGTCATATTATAAGCCACTACTGAGTCACAGTATTTTTTGTATTGTATATGATTTACTAATATTTTATCCCCAAATTTTAAATTTAACCAAGGACACCGTTCAATAAGAGTTTTGTCTACTCTTCCACTTTTATGTAGCAAAACATTCCTTAACTGCGCTAACTCGAAGATGTTTTTTTCCGTAATGCTATTGACTGCGCCATTCATTTTAATTGGTGCTAACAATGCCTCAAATCTTTTTGTTCCATAAAAAAAGCCTGGTGCAATTGCTCTTTCATACAAAAAATATATATAATCAAATTTTTCATCTTGATTTAACCCTTCATATTCGGAAAGTTGAATTTTTAAAGTTGAAAATTCTTTTAATGTAATATAATCAGGGTTATTTTTTATAAATGAAGTAATTATTTCTTTTATTAGCGACTCAAGATGCGAATACAACAAAATTGTCGCTTGATTAAAAATGAATGGAAACCCTTTGTTAATTTCTTCAGTCGCAAGAGAGGATTGTTTATGAGCTTCTATTCTTTGCTCTTCTTGTAATTCTCCTTCTACGGAATCAGTCAATTTTCGATAATTATGAATCGCCTCTAATGTTTGGGGAAGTCTTGTAGAACGTTGAATACTAAATATTATTAATCTCAAATGTTCCTGAAGTTCATTCACATCCTCTATTAACTGTTTGAAGGGGGCCTTACACCAGTCTTTTAAACTTTCTTTTTTTTCTTTGTCCATACTATTACCACTAACTACCTTATATTCCCCATAAATGACTTATAAGCCTATTAAATGTAAACAAAATTTTCAAATAAGTTAATTGAATTATTCATTCAAAAAAAAATCGCTTAGCAATTAGATAAGCGATTTTTATTAAACTTAAAACCGAAATACTAAATAGCGGCCATCAATAAATTAATATCCTTAAACGGCAAGTTAAATGCTTCACCCAAAAATTGGTTGGTTAAAATACCATTGTAAATATAAACACCATTTCTTAAGCCCGGGTCTTTTCTTACAATGCTATCAAAGCCACCTTCATCGCCCATGTTTAAAATAATTTGCGAGAAGATATTGCTTAATGCATAAGATGCTGTTCTTGCAACACGGCTATTAATGTTTGGTACGCAATAATGTATCACTCCATGTTTTCTAAATACGGGTTTTGTATGATTAGTAACATGCGATGTTTCAAACACACCACCTTGGTCTATACTCACATCAATAATTACCGAGCCGGTTTTCATTTCGCTAACCATATTCTCGGTCACTACACAAGGTGTACGTCCACGTGTGGCGCGCAATGCGCCAATGGCAACATCGCAGGTTTTTAAATGTTTTTCTAACACTTTTGGAACAATAACCGATGTAAATACTCTGCTTCCTAATTGATTTTGTAATCTTCTTAAACGCGAGGTTGAATTATCAAATACTTTTACCGAGGCGCCTAGTCCAATTGCAGCGCGAGCAGCAAATTCGCCAACGGTTCCTGCGCCAATAATTACCACTTCGGTTGGCGAGATACCGCTAATACCTCCTAAAATAGTACCAACACCATTGTTAACGTTGCTTAATAATTCTGCAGCAATTAAAATACTTGCACCTCCTGCAATTTCGCCCATGGCACGTATCAATGGAAAAATGCCTGCTTCATCAATAATAAGATCAAAGGCAACGCAATTTAATTTTTTAGAAATTAATTTCTTTAAAAAATCCTGAGGCTGAACAGTTAATTGTAATGAGCTAAACAACGTTTGTTTAGGTTGCATCATTTCAACTTCTTCAATAGTTGGCGGTGCAATTTTAAAAATTACATCTGCCTTATAAACATCCACAGGGGTAACTACAATTTCAGCCCCTGCTTCGCTGTAATCACTGTCTTCAAAATTAGCGGCTTTGCCGGCACCTGTTTCAATAACAATGCGGTGACCGTTATTAACCAGTAAGGCAACAGCATCGGGCACTAGAGCAACTCTGTTTTCCTGAAAAGCAATTTCTTTAGGGATACCAATATATAATTTCCCTTTTTTGCGAGCTACTTCCAACATCTCTTCCTGAGGTGCAAAGGCTCCTTTGGTTAAAGAAAATAAAACGTCTTTTGTCATTACCATAATTAATAAGTTGTTATTATTCTGTTTAATTAATACGCAGGCCCATGATATTTAGGCGCATTGCAATCGTCAATGTTTCTTTTACGCGGGCGGTACATTACGCCAACTCTTAATTCAAAGGTTCTGTTTCTATAGGTAACATTGTCTTTTTTGTGTGATAAAATATCCGGGTTCCAATGGTATTCTGTAAAACCATAAATGGTTTTGGTGATCGGGAACTCGTAACCCAAACCAACATTACCACTAAAAAAGATCAACGGCATATTGCCCGCATATGGGGTAAAGGCCGAAACACTTTTTCTAAACAAATATTCTAAGCGTATACCCGGCATTAAATACCAATGCGATGACAGTCCGATAGGATTATAAAATTTCAAATAATTATTCCATTGAAAATAGGTGTATTTGTTTACAGAAAAACCTCCTGCACGCGTTCCAATAAATGGATCTATTAATTCTTTTTCTTTTGCACCTTTGTGGGTGTATTCTAATTCTGTTTGCCAGCGTACACGGTCTCTATTCAATAACTCAGCAAAAATTCCTGCGCCCCAACTAAAATATTCGCGCGAGACGTGAGAGTTAGGATAATATGCATTGTAAGGAAAATTATTGGCAAGATCTACTTCTGGATCTTTTTGCCCGGCATTTTTATTGTTATAATAGTGTGCAGAATGATTACCTGCAGCAAAAATGCCAAAACCCCTAAAGAATTGTGCGTTTGCCTGCTGTAAGCATAGGGCTAAAAATAATATGAATACCTTTTTCAATTTATAATCTTTAATTTAAAATTTATAATTTTTAAACACTAACGGCTTCCGAATTGGCGCTTATTTTTTTAACTAAGCCTTGTAAAACTTTACCCGGACCAACTTCAATAAATTGAGTAGCGCCATCAGCAACCATTTGTTGTACACTTTGTGTCCATTTTACCGGAGCAGTTAATTGTGCCACTAAGTTTTTTTGTATTTGAGCCGGGTCCGAAACGGCAAAAGCTGTTACGTTTTGGTATACTGGGCAAATTGGGTTGTTAAATTTGGTAGCAGTTATCGCCGCTTCTAATTCTAAGCGAGCCGGTTCCATTAAAGGTGAGTGAAAAGCACCGCCTACAGGTAATACTAATGCACGCTTAGCACCGGCGGCTTTTAATTTTTCGCAAGCAATGGCAATCCCTTCGTTACTTCCTGATATCACTAACTGGCCGGGGCAATTATAATTTGCCGCAACTACAATGTGTCCGCTTTGAGTGATCTCAGCGCAGATAGTTTCTACAATAGTATCATCTAAGTTTAAAATGGCAGCCATGGTACTAGGGTTAATTTCGCAGGCTTTTTGCATAGCTAAAGCACGCTTGTAAACCAGTTTTAAAGCGTCTTCAAAACTTAAGCATTTATTGGCTACCAATGCCGAAAACTCTCCTAATGAATGACCTGCAACCATGTCCGGCGCAAAATCGCTTTCTTTAGTTGCTGCAAGAATAACCGAATGCAAAAAAATAGCAGGTTGTGTAATTTTTGTTTGTTTTAGTTCTTCATCAGTACCCGAAAACATGGTTTCGGTGATCTTAAAGCCTAAAATATCGTTAGCATTTTCAAATAATTGTTTGGCTAAGGGGTTGTTTTCGTAAAGATCTTTACCCATTCCTGAAAATTGAGAGCCTTGACCGGGAAAAATATATGCTTTTTTCATCTGTTTTGATTAAATAATAGAGTTGTAAAATTAACAGAATAATGCAATTAAACAAACGCCCGGCGCAGGCATTAGTTAACCGTAGTGTGTTAGAAATTATATTTATACCGCCAAAAGTGTGGTTTTGCTTGGGCTAAGAAAACGAAAAAAGCCCACCTGGTTTACCAAGCGGGCTTTTTTAATAGGGAAAAACCCTAAAAATTATTTAATAGCAGCAACTTTTTTAGCCAATTTTGACTTAATGTTACCTGCTTTATTCTTATGAATAACGCTCTTTTTAGCTAATTTATCAAGCATACTTGATACTTTAGGTAATAAGTCTTGTGCTTCTTTTTTAGAAGTAGTAGTACGTAATTTATTTACCGCATTACGAGTTGTTTTTGCGTAGTAACGATTCTCTGTACGTTTAGCATCGTTAGAACGAATGCGCTTGATGGAAGATTTATGATTTGCCATTTCTTTAAATTCTAGTTTTGTACCCAATTTTTGGGAAGGCAAATATACAACTTTTTTTGAATATGCAACTGTTAAAAACAATTTTGCCGTTAAAATCGATTAAAGGTTATTTTTGTAGATATGAGGCAGGCTTTTTTACTAGTTTTATTGGTTTTTTTAGGTTTTTCGGCCTCCGCACAAACTGTAATTACCCCAAAACCCGAAAAAAATCTGGTTCCAAACGGCAGTTTTGAAAATTACCGTCGAAAAGCAAATAATTTAAAACAATCCGTGCCTTGGAGACCCATAGGCACCATAGACTATTATTTTAAGCCCTCAGATAACGATACCACTGTGCAAAAGGGTGCTTATAGTGGTGATTGTTATACCGGCTTTCGTTTCCAAAAAAGATATAAGGAGTTTGCGCAGGTAAAATTGGCCGAACCACTTCATAGAGGCACTGTTTATGAGTTTTCGATGCAAATTAAATTAGCCTTTTGGAGTAATGCCATTTTAAAATCGTTTGGTGTATTATTTAGTAAAGGCGGCTATAATAAGCAAGGCGATGCGGTAAAAGCCAATATGATAGATACTGTTTGTAAAAAAGGAGGTTTATTTAAGGCTCACCAATGGTTTACAGTAAAAGGTTATTATAAGGCCGATGGCGGCGAAAAATACATTACCATAGGCAATTTCTCGCCAAAAATTAAAAAAGAAATGGTTAGAATGAATCTTTTTAAAGTTGGATTTAAAGAGTCGTATTATTTTGTGGATGATATTAAACTCGTAAGAAGCAAAGAATTTGAAGAGAAAATAGATATTGAAATTGTTGGGCCCAACTATCGTGATTCTATGCAGGATTCAACTTTACAAGTGAATAAAGATATTAAAGTAGGGGATAAGGTAGGTTTAAATAATATATTTTTTGATAATGGAAGATACTATTTGTTGCCTGAATCGTTTATTGAGTTAAATAAATTAGTACAATATTTATTAAAAAACCCAACCGTTGAAATTCAAATTAATGGACATAGTGATAGTGGTGGATTAAAATATAAGAATCAAAAAATGTCGGAGTTGCGTGCTCGCGAAGTGTTTGAGTATTTAATTAAAAAAGGAGTTCAAAACAAAATGTACTTTAAAGGCTTTGGAAGTTCGCAGCCGGTTGCATCAAATGATACGGATGAAGGCAAAGCAAAAAACCGACGGGTAGAATTTCAAATAATTAAAAAATAAACATGGGCGAACAAAAATTAGCAATTGATAATCCCAAGATCATAAAAGCATGGACCTTTTACGATTGGGCTAATTCAGTTTTTCCATTAGTAATTACCTCTGCTATATTCCCTAATTTTTATGATTATGTTACTACACATGAGAATAAAGAATTTATTGGGCACACAGTTACTTTTTTTGGCCGAGAGTTTGAAAATCAAAACATTTACACCTTTGTGTATGCGTTTGCTTTATCTATTGTTGTTTTAATTTCTCCGATCTTAAGCGGTATTGCCGATTATTTAGGTAACAAAAAACGTTTTCTTCAGTTTTTTTGTTACCTGGGTTCTATTTCTTGTATGAGTTTATATTTCTTTTCAAGAAAACATCTGGAGCTAAGTTTTATTCCTTTTATTACTGCAACCATTGGTTTTTGGGGAAGTTTAGTTTATTACAATTCATACTTACCCGAAATTGCGAGCATAGAAAATCAAGATAAAGTTAGTGCTAAAGGTTTTGCAATGGGTTATTTTGGCAGTTCGTTATTGCTAATTATTTGCCTTGTTGGAATTATGGTTTTTAAACGAAATGATGAAACAAACACCGGATTTTTTAGAGTTGAATATTCGTTTCTTTTAACCGGTATTTGGTGGTTAGGTTTTGCGCAATACACCTTTAAAAATTTACCAAAATTAAATCATCAACCTCATGGAAAAGATGGAAAAGGATTAATTGCAAAAGGATTTAAGGAGTTGAGATCTGTTTTTAAACAAGTGCTTAAGCAGCCACAATTAAAACGTTTTTTAACCGGGTATTTCTTTTACAACATGGGCGTACAAACCATTATGGTGGTTGCGGTTTTGTTTGCGCGAAATGAAATTGTTTGGGAAAGCGAAAAAGCAAAAACAACTTCTTTGATAGTTAGTATTTTAATTATTCAATTTGTTGGCATAGCAGGTTCTTTCTTATTCTCAAAACTATCTTCAATTGTAGGCAATATAAAAGCATTAATGGTGGCTATTTTTATTTGGATTTTTATTTGCGTGTTCACCTATATGTTCGCCTACTTTCCAATACACTTTTATATTGTTGCTTTTTTAGTTGGCTTAGTAATGGGTGGTATCCAGGCTTTATCAAGAAGCACCTATAGTAAATTATTACCCGAAACGGATGATAACACGAGCTTCTTTAGCTTTTTTGATGTGATGGAAAAATTAGGGATGATCCTCGGAACAGTAACGTTTGGTATAATAAGCGAAACCATTGGCGGCATGCGTCCTTCTATTTTATCACTTATTATTTATTTTGTGTTGGGTTTTTTGATCTTACTCACCATGAAAAAAAGTATTGGAGAGAAAACAGCTTAATTTTTCCCTCCTCCTCCGTCACTTCGCGCCACCTCCTCCAAGAGGAGGATACTAAACGCCTAGGCGCACAGTGTCCCTCTCTTTGAGAGGGTGACCAAAGTCCCGATAATTATCGGTAGGGAGGGGAAAATATGGCGAATACAATTTTTGTTAAGCAACCTTAAAAGTTAAGTCTAACAAAAACAAATGCACCATCTTTGTATTATAATTAAATATGTTTTACAGATCTTTTATATTTTTTATGTTGTTTCGTTTTTTGGGTTTTTCTCAACTAACGTTCAACGATCAAAATACAAACCTGGGTACGATCGCCGAAACCTTCGAAATAAAAGGCGATGTGTTCGTGAAAAATAACACAACAAAAAAGATCTTTTTAATGCGCGCAGATGCCGATAAAGGTGTTAAAGTGTATTCTTCAAAAAAAACATTACAACCCGGCGATACTTGTTTGATCATCATTTCCTTTTTTCCGGAAAGTGCAGGAAAATTTAATAAAAAAATTAATTTAGTTACAAGTGATAATGCACTCCCTTATCAAATAACAGTTTCGGGAAATTTATTAAAATTAAAAACAGATGATAAACTGGCTTGTTTTTATTTTGGTAACAGAAAAAATAATTCAATAAAAGCAAACACAGAGCCAATTGTGGTAAAAGACAATAAAGAGAAAAAAGATAACAGCAATAAGATCCCAGATAATTCTTCTCAGCCAAAAATTGATACGATTTGGGAAAAGCCACCGGTCGTAATTAAAGAAACTGATACTAACGAACTTTCTGTTTTAGGATTTAAACCTAACAACATTTTATTTTTAATAGATGTAAGCAGCTCCATGAAAGATTCTTTAAAGTTGCCTTTAATGAAATTGGCTTTGCATACCTTGATCGATGCTGTTAGAGAAATTGATGTGATCACTTTGGTAACTTATGCTGATAGTGTAAAGGTTATAAAAGAAGGGATTAAGGGCTCGAAGAAAGAAGAACTTCATAGGGTAGTAGATGGCTTAAAAGCAAAAGGATTAACGAAAGGTAATAAGGCTATTTTGTTCAGTCAGCAATTGGCGCAAAAACATTTTATTACCGAAGGAAACAATCAAATAATTATGGCTACCGATGGTAAATTCAGATTTTACAGTGAAGATCAAAATACATGGGCTCAAAAACAATTAGACAAAAAGATTGTTTTAACTACAGTGGCTTTTGGAAACGACAGAGATGCCATGAAAAACTTAAAAGAAATTTCCGAAAAAGGGGAGGGATCTTTTATTCAGATTAAAAAACGACACGGAAGCGAAGATAAATTATTAGAGGAAATAAAAATGCGAAGCAAACGCTGATAATTAAAATTTAGGTTATGAAAAAAATAATAATGTCATCATTTTTAGTTGCGGTTGTTGGCTTTATGTCTTGCCAAAATTCAACTAACACAAACGAAAAGCAAACATCAAATAAAAAAATTATGGATACGAGTTATAAAAAAACAGATGAAGAGTGGAAAAAAATATTAACGCCGGAACAATATTATGTTCTTCGCCAAAAAGGAACCGAGCGCGCCGGAACAGGCGAATACAATAATCATACAGAAAAAGGTTTTTATACTTGTGCTGGGTGTGGGACTGAATTATTTTCTAACGAACAAAAATTTGACAGTCATTGCGGTTGGCCAAGTTTTGATGGTGAGTTAGGTGGTGGTGATCGTGTTTTAAAAGTAAAAGACTTTTCTCATGGTATGATACGTACCGAAATTGTTTGTGCAAAATGCGGTGGTCACCTCGGCCATATTTTTGATGATGGTCCAACCGCTACCGGACAACGTTATTGTGTGAATAGTTTGAGCTTAGGGTTTAAGCCTTCCAAAGACAAAGAGGAAAAAAAATAAGGATTAAACCTGTCAGGGTTTTAAAACCTGACAGGTGTTACTAAAATAGTGATTGAACAGGTTTATTCTGTAAAATAGTTTCTATTTTTTCCATTACTTCTGCTGTTAGTAATGGTAAAACATCCAAGGCAGTAATTGTTTCTTTTAATTGTTCGGGTTTACTTGCACCTAATATTACAGTGCTAACGTGTGGGTTTTTAGCGCACCATGCAATTCCAAGTTTAGGTAAACTGGTTCCAATTTCTTTTGCAAGTACATCTAATTGTTTTGTTTTTTCAATTCTTGAGTGATCTCCTAACGTACGTTCTTTTAACCAATCCATTCCTTCAATGTGCAAACGGTTATCGGTTGGCATAGCGTTATTGTATTTGCCGGTAAGCAAGCCACTCGCAAGGGGACTCCAGATAGTAGTTCCTAAACCAAAATCTCTAAATAGCAATAAAAAATCTTTTTCAATTTTTGTACGCTCAAACATATTGTATTGCGGTTGTTCCATCGTTGGCCCGATCAATCTGTTTTTTTCCGCAAAAACAAAAGCTGCCATTAATTCATCATTAGCCCATTCGCTGGTACCCCAATATAAAATTTTACCTTGTTGTATTAATGTGTTCATTGCCCAAACGGTTTCTTCGATCGGTGTGTTTTTGTCCGGACGATGGCAAAAGAAAAGATCAACATAATCTACTTGCAAACGTTTTAAAGCAGCGTGACAGCCTTCAATAATGTGTTTACGAGACAAACCGGTTTGATTGGGTTTTCCGTCTTCATAACCAAAATATACTTTACTAGATAGACAATACGAACTTCTGGCCCAATTTTTTTTCTTTAAAATTGCGCCCATTACTTCTTCAGATTTTCCGCGTGCATAAATTTCGGCGTTATCAAAAAAGTTTACACCGTTTTCATATGCAATGCTCATTAACTCATCGGCTGTTGTATCGCCAATTTGTTTTCCAAAAGTTACCCAGCTTCCAAACGAAAGCGCACTAACTTGTAATCCCGATTTGCCTAATCTTTTGTATTCCATAATTTTCTTATAAAACCTAAAGGTATCGTTATTTTGTATAATAAAAAAGGGAGACAATCCGCCTCCCTTTTTGTTTAAATAAATACTGAATTTTATTTAACTAAAACCGTTTGTTTTTCTAAAAATTCAAATGACTTTTTAATACTCGATTGTAAGATCTCTCCTTGTTCTCTCATATCATTATCTTCTTCTTCATACAACCAATTAATTGTTGTGTTACAATTTTCTATACTCGTTATTGTTCTAAGGATTTCTAATGCAATTCGCGCTGTAGAGGTACTTAAGTAAGAAAGATCAATGGTTAAGGTAACTTTTTCAGGCTTGGTTGATTTAAACTCTTCCAGCCAGTCTAATACCGGTTTGTAAAAGTTAATAACATCTTCAGGTAACGATCTTCCTTTGATCATTAGTTCTCCCGAGGTTTTAAAAATTATTTCAGGTGTTCTTTTTGTTTTAGTAATTACTAAATTTTTCATATTTATAAAGTGATTTTCGAGTGCAAAAGTAGGATAACTATAAATCCATATTTTTGAATTATGACGAACTGCGCTTTTAACACGATGAACAAAAGTTAAAAAATGTGATAAAATTTATTTACGATAGTTTGTTAGAGAGCAACTGTAAGTACAAAAAAAGGGAAGCCATGTTTGACTTCCCTTTTAAATTTAAAAGAATGATTAATTATTTTGAAACAACGATCTTAGTTTTAATTACTTGATCATTGTTTTTTCCAACTACAAAATAGATTCCATTTGCTAAATTAGAAACAGAAGCTTTGTAATTGTTTAATGAGTTGATAGAAATTTCTTTTACAACCTGACCTAAATTATTTACAATAGATAAATTCATATCTGAATCTGTTGCAATTGTAAATTCACCATTACTAGGATTTGGATAAACTGAAATTATAGTATTTGATAATTGGTTTGCATTAATACCGGTACAAGCAGAAACTGATTGAGTGATAGTAATTGCATTAGTACAACCATTAGCAGAAGCACCGGTAACAGTGTAAGAAGTAGTTACCGAAGGAGAAACAGCAACTGCAGTAGTAGTAGCACTTGTATTCCAAGTGTAAGTATTAGCGCCATTAGCGGTTAAAGTTGCGGTTTGTCCATTACAAATTAAACTTGCGTTAGAAATTGCTGTTACAGTTGGATTGGCGTTAACTAAAACTGAAATTGAAGCACGTGTACCTTCTCCGCAAGTGTTAGTTGACGCAGCATAATAAGTATAATTACCAGCGGCAAGTGTTGGTGTTGTGTAAGCTGAACCTGTAACTAAAACTATGGTTGAAGTGGGAGTTGAATACCAATTAATTGTTCCTGTACCAACTACAGATAATGTAGTTGTATTATTTGCGCATATAGTTTGATTGGCAGCCGATGTAGTATTTGTTGGAGTTGCTCCGGTAGCACAAATAGAAGTAATTATTACTTTCCCGTTTCCTGAATTTATGCCCGACAAATTATTTTGGTTTACAGCTGAATTAAATGAGCCGCCGCCGCCGCCAACACCACCATTACTATTTCCATTATTAGTTGCAGCACCTCCGCCAGAGTAACCGCCGCCGCCGCCGCCAACATATATTCCAGATCCATTACCGCCGCCACCAAAGCCGGCAAGCCCGTTGGCGCTTGCACCTAAACCACCAGAAATGAAAGAACCTCCTCCTGTTCCGGTAGTCCATCCATTAGCTCCATTGGTAAGTAATCCTCCACCTGCACCAGAGGCGAATGAAGCTCCAATAGCACCGCCATTTCCTGCTGTGCCTCCAATGCCCGCGCTTAGCCCTGCGCCGTTTGAACCTGAAGTTGTTGTTTGGCCGTTCTTAGAAATATTATCTACACCACCTGTGCCACAACCGCCGCCGCCGCCGCCAGCAATCATAATTGGATTGTTAGAATTATCGGTAACAAAGGTGCCGCCTCCTCCATGATTACTGCCGTTTACAGTTTGACCTACTAGAATTTTTAATACTTGACCGCCGGTTAAAGTTAAAGTTCCGGTTATTCTTGCGCCTAAACCTCCTTGCACATTTCCAGAACTGAAACCGCCTTCTGCTCCATAAGCGTCAATTACATAAGATCCTGTTGCTGGCACTGTCCAAGATTGTATCCCCGCAGATGCAGTTACTAATCCATTTAAATTTGTTGCTAAATAGGCAGTAGTTATCTGTGGCTGTGTTGGACCAGTATTTCCAGTTGCTCCTGCATTTGTGAATGTGTAGGAAGTTTGTGCGTTAAGAGTATTTAAAGAAATACCTGACACTAAAAAAACTGACGCGCAAATTTTACTTGCATTGTTTCTTATCAGTTTTTTAATTTGAAATAAATTGTAGTTTTTTTTCATATTATTTTTGTTTTTAATTACATAAAGATAAAAATATTAATCATAAAATTCTTCAAGTGTGATTTATATCATAACAAAGTTTTTTCTTGAAATAATTTTTGAAATGAATTCTACAAAAAAAGGGAAGTCGTATTTGACTTCCCTTTTAAAT
>JALHPG010000073.1 GCA_022842625.1 Bacteroidia bacterium
TAACAAAACATAATAGAAGAAATAGCGCCGCTTGCCCCTAAAGAAGAGTAATCGGGATTATTTTTGTTCCTGAAATATTCGGTAAAAGAGGCAGCATAAATTCCTCCGGTAAATAATAAAATGTAATATAATTTACCAAGTCTTACATCTTCGAATATATCCGGGTTTCCGAAAAAGCCTTCTTCTAAGGTGGTGCCAAAACTAAATAACGCCAAACAATTAAAAGCTAAATGCATAAAATCGCCATGAATAAAAGCATGGGTTAAAAAGCGGTAATGTTCTTTATTATGATGTATAGAATAAGGATGGAATAAATATTTATTCATTGCGTTTCTGTCGTTAAAACAGTAAACAGAAAAAATTAAAATTATTGCTAAAAATGTATATGTGATCATGTGTTAAGTATCTTCTAAATTAATCTTTATTACACTTCTTTTTTATCTAAACTCAAAAACTTATTAATGGCGCCATGCCCAAGATAAATTAGCGGAATAAGGCAAACAGCAATGATCAATTTAAAGGCATAACCCCAACTGGCGTTGTGCAATAATTCTCCATACGTCCATTTGCCCGGCAAAACAAAGGCTACATATTGCACCACAAACGTATCTATTAACTGACTAACCACAGTGCTTCCGGTGGCACGTAACCAAATAAATTTATTTCCGGTACGGTTTTTAAAAACCCAAAAAACATAAACATCTATTAACTGCGAAATTAAAAAAGCAAGAATGCTACCAACTATGATCCATTGACTTTGGCCGAAAACAATTTTAAAATTTTCATCGTTTACCGGACTAAACGGAACCGCATTTATATTTAGCCCAATTGAAATTATAATAAATGTATATGTTATTAATCCAACGGTTATATAGGTTAATTTTCGAACACCTTGCTTACCATAATGCTCATTGATAAGATCGGTTAAAACAAATACAAATGGCCATAAAATAATACCGATGCTTTGTGTGAACAAACCAAAGAACTGAATTAATTTACCGCCTATTAATTCGGCAACAATGGCGTTGGTAATAAAAAATCCGGCTAAAATTATAAAAACTAAATCTTTACGTTTATTAAAATCCATACTTGTCGTGTATCAATAACACCTAATTACTGAATGTGTTTAATGAAAACATAAAAAACTCCCAAACCCGTTAAAAGACTAAAGGCAATGTTTAAAAAAGCAAATAAATGCAGCCCTTGTTTAAACATTAAAAAGGTTTCGTAGCCAAAAGTTGAAAAAGTGCTTAATCCACCGCAAAAACCTGTTAAAACTAACAATTTAAGATTGTTGTTTACTTGTCCATTTCCTTGAATTAACTGTTCATTTGCACTGATCATCCAAAGTGTAAGTGCAAAAATGGCGCACGCAACTGTGTTTGAAACAAATGTTGCTAAAGGTAAAGATGTTGTAGTTCTTAAAAAGCCTAAACCTATTACGTATCTAAGTAAAGAACCAATACCACCTCCAATAAAAACAAGCAAAAAATTCATCAATTGATCTTATAATTCATCAAATTTAATGCATTTTCTTATAATTAAGCAGGGTATTTGATTTAAATCTTTGATTTTGTATATTCGTAACCAAGCAAAAACTCACTATGACACATATTCATTTAAAAAGTAAATTAAGTACCAGTTCAAACCTGCTAATTATTACCGATAAATTTTCAAACTCTACAGATTTTTCTTTCCCAAAAGAAGTTTCTGATTATATAGTTAACGAATTAAAAAAAGAAGACAAAAAAAGTGTTTCCTTAAATCATTTAGGCAGATATATTTCTGTGTTAGTGGTTAGTTCTAAAACAGAATTAAATTCACTTAAAGAAAAAGTTCGTAAACATGCTGCCTCAGTTACAGATGCATTAAATGCGTTAAAAGAAAAAGAAGTTTTTATTTATAATCAAACTAAACTTACTGCACTTTCTCTTGCAGCTGCAGAGGGTCTTGCTTTAGCAAATTACCAATTCAATCACCACATTACAAATGCTAAAAAACAAGTAAACACGTTAAAAACAATTACAATTGTTGGCGCCAGTGTTAAACCAAACGATGTAGACCAATTAAGTATTGTTATTGAAGCAACTTATAAAGCAAGAGACCTTGTTAATGAGCCTGTAAATATTTTAAATGCAACAGATCTTGCGGATGCTTTTAAAAATATGGGTAAACACGCAGGTTTTAGCGTGGAAGTATTAAACAAAGCTAAGATCAAACAATTAAAAATGGGTGGCTTATTGGCTGTAAATGCCGGTAGTGTAGATGAACCCACTTTTAGTATCATGGAGTATAAACCTAAAAATCCTAAAAATAAAAACCCATATGTATTAGTTGGTAAGGGTGTTGTTTATGATACAGGTGGATTAAGTTTGAAGCCGACTCCAAATAGCATGGACCTGATGAAGTGCGATATGGCAGGTGGAGCAGCTGTTGGTTGCGCAATGTATGCCATTGCAAAAGCAAAATTAAACGTTCACGTTATTGGTTTAGTTCCTGCAACAGATAATCGTCCTGGATTTAACGCCTTTGCACCCGGAGACGTTATTACCATGATGGATGGCACAACCGTTGAAATGCTTAACTCAGATGCAGAGGGTAGAATGATATTAGCAGATGCATTACATTATGCAAAACGTTATAAACCCGAATTAACCATTGACCTTGCTACTTTAACCGGTGCTGCTGCTGCAGCCATTGGTTCATTTGGAATTGTTGGTATGGGTAATGCTAAACAAAGACAAAAAGATAGATTATACACCAGTGGTTTTAATGTTCACGAGAGAATTGCAGAGTTTCCTTTTTGGGAAGAATATGATGAATTAATAAAAAGCGACATTGCTGATCAAAAAAATCTTGGTGGTCCATATGGTGGTTCAATAACTGCGGGAAAATTTTTAGTAAAATATACTGATTATCCTTATTACCATCTTGATATTGCAGGTCCTGCTTTCCTTACAGGAAAAGATAGTTACCGTGGTAAAGGAGGCACCGGATATGGTGTTAGACTACTTTTTGATTTCTTTAAAAACCTTTAAAATGAAAAAACTTTTACATTTTATTCTTTTGTTTTTTGCAACCACGCCTTTCTTTTCTCAAGAAGTTAAGCAAGGTTTGATAGTGGTGCATGTTGACCCTAGCGGAAAAGCAGAGTTCAAACAAAAAATAATGACTTACCATTTTTTAAATGGCCATTACACGGGAAGAGACGAAATTTTAACCGTTAGCGGAAAAAAAGACGGGAAAGATAATATTAGAACCGATCTGGGAATAAACACATTATACAACAATCGCTACTTAATTACCGGCATTGGAAATATTATTGATCTTAAGGATAAAAAGGTTTTATTTGACGGTAGAGCAAATTTAATAAGATGCAGTAACGACAGTGCCATTTTTTACACTAACGATGTGTTTAAAGGCAAATATTATTCGGTTTATAATTTTAAAACCAATCAATATGGCGAGGTGAAGAATTTATTGTTTAAACCAAAATTAGGGCAGGATGTAGAATTTGATAAAACAACAGCACCCTTTAAAATAAATTTATATCCTCAAAATAAACCAAAAGTATTACTGGTTGCCGATGCAGGTTTCGGTCAGCAAGGCACAAAGGAAAACCGTGTTCCTGACCCTCCAATGTATTGGATCGATAATTCAAATTTTGTTTATACTAATTACAACAAAGACAATACAGAAATTTCATTTTTTAAAGTGAATGTGGAATCAAAAAGTAATTCGTTAATAGGTAAAGTTGCCGTTAAGCCCGAAGCACAAACTGCGCAAATTCAAAAGGCAAATGCCACACAAGCTATTTTCTTTTTTGGAAGCAAACAAATTTTAATTGACATTGCTGCAAACACAGTTACTGATCTGCAATTTACTAAAGCAAACCACGGATTTAGCTTTGAGTGCAAAACCAATAGCTATGGCCATATAGTAAAACTCAATGATAAAGATGTTGGCAAATATCACTTTCAACCAAAAAATTTTAAAACTGAAACGAATATTGCTTCTCTAGTTAAAGAATTAGTTGTTGGCCCGGAAAGCTACCAGCAAGGAATGGCAGTTTGGAATTTCAATAAACAAGGATGGGAAAGTGTTGATTCAGAAGATGTATTAACACTAGTTGGCTGGATAAAAGAATAATGCTTTCAAAAAGAATTTTATTATAAAATGAAAAAGGAATACACGATCAACTATCAGGCTATAAATTGTTCTCGCTGTAATGGTGAATTTATTTGTAAGCCTAAAAATATTAGTGAGTGTGATTGTATGAAAATAAGAACTTCGCCTGAAGAGCTTGAATTTATTGCTTCAAAATTTTCCGATTGCGTTTGTAACACCTGCATAAAGGACCTGAAACAAGAATACCTATCCATCTATCAAAAAAACAAAGGAATAAATATTAATGTATAATAATTTATTTTTTAAAATAGTTTTATTACTTAGTGTTATCTCCTTAAATGTAAAAGCACAACCCTATCCACCAATTGTTGGGCAACCTGGCACAACCGCAATGTACAAAGATAGTACTGCATTTGTAAATTGGGTAACAAACTGCAATGTAATCAGAGGTCTACAAGATGTGTCTACTCCTACTTTAGGCTTAACAAATGTTGGGGACAGCTCAATGGTAATTGGACCTCCCCTTTTAAATGGCGTTGTTAGTTTAGGCGATGGCGGTTCAGCCATATGCACATTTCAATACCCCATTAAAAACGGAATAGGTAACGATTTTGCTGTTTTTGAAAACAGTTTTGACGATACTTTTTTAGAATTAGCATTTGTAGAAGTTAGTAGCGATGGTGTAAATTTTGTAAGATTCCCTTCGCATTCATTAACCGATACCACGCTTCAAACAAATACGTTTGGAACAACCGATGCCACAAAAATAAACAACCTTGCCGGAAAATACAGAGGCTCGTATGGCACCCCCTTCGACTTGCAAGAGTTAGCAGGAAACACTAATTTAAATATCAACGCAATTACTCATGTAAAAATTATTGATGTGGTAGGCTCAGTAAATAAACAATATGCAAAAAGAGACAGCTACAACAATATGATCAATGATCCATGGCCTACTCCATTCCCAAATGGTGGTTTTGATCTTGATGCGATCGGTGTTATAAATCAAAATACAAGTGTTGGACTAAAAGAGAATAACCTGGATGAAAATTTATACCTTTATCCTAACCCTATAAATAAAGGAGAATCATTATTACTATCAACATCCAAAGATATATTATTTGTATCGGTTTATAATTTTTCAGGGCAAAAAATATTAACTACAAAAGAAAATTTTATTTCAACTTCTGAATTAACAGAAGGAATTTATTTTATTGAAATAAATTCGTTTAAAAATAGTGTAACCAAAAAATTACTCATAAAGTAATTTAATTTGAGTTTGAAAATTAAAACACCAATTTAATATGCAAAGATTATTATTATCCTTTTTTTTAATTTGTAGATTATTAAATTATGGTCAATTAAAGGATATTAAAATAATTATTCCAAAAGAAACCGGTTTTAGTTATTACGATTTCGTTCAATTTTTTCCAAATGAAAAGTATTTCGCTGTATGCGGCAACGCCCTTTCAATAATCAATACCGAAACCTCTGAGGTAATTGATGAATATGATCTAGGCTATGGGGCAAAAAATCTATCAATTAGTCCTGACGGTAATATGATAACACTTAGTGTTAATACCGATTTGATGGTTTTTTCTTTTTTTGATCAAAAACTAAAATTTCTTTATAAAATAAATACTGCCGAATTAATTAAAGGTTTACCTAATAGTGAATACTATTCGTCTCTCCCAATTGGAGGAAGTTTTTTTACAGGTAAACCAAACGAAATTTATGCCAGCATCGGTTCCTTCACGCTCAAATACGATCTCGAAAAAAAAGTGGCTATAAGCTCACATGCTTTTCCGCTTACAGATTATATCCTCCACTCTGCTTATTACACAAAAAAGCACGAAGTTATTCTGGCAAAATCATCAGGCACTATTTCTGCCATTGTTAAACAATCATTAGATGATCTTTCAAAAATAACCGAATTAATAGTTGACCCCGCAACCCCCACAAAAATAAAGGTGCGCGACTCCTTAGCATTTTGTTTTACCTCCAACAAATATTTTATTTTAAATCTTGAAACTGAAAAGATCGTTCACGAAGTGCGCATGCCAAAATACGATAGCTACGGCATGTATGACAAAGCATTATTAAAAGACATTAATAAACGTCCATCAATTACAAAACCCGATACCATCAATTTTTCAAAAGATGAATATGTTTATGACATAGATTATTTATCCGGATCAGGGCTTGCCGTTTACTCCACCTTAAAAGGCATCAAATTCATCGATCTTAAAACTAAAAAACTGATCCGACAAAATAAAGGAATCTCGATGAGTATTAAACTTTCGCAAAAAGGTAATCGTATGATCAGTAATAGTTATTCGCCGTATAGAGCCTTACGCGTTTTTGATCCTACCGACATGAAATTAATATCGGAACGCCCATCTATGGGAAATTCAATTTACTCGGCTCACATAAGCCCAAATAAACGCTGGCTATATACAAATGGAATGTCTTCCGGATTTTTTTGGGATCTTACAAATTTTACCAAGCATGCAGAGCTTAAAGATATTTCGGGAAGTGACTCTGCGTATATAAGCAATGTTTTCTTTTTAAACGATTCAGAAGTAGTGGTGAACTCCGGCAAAAGTCTGCAAAACTTAAATCTTACTATTTATAATATTAACAAGAAAAAATACGGAAGAACAATTAAGAAAAATGTTTACTCAATAGCCTCCGGCTTTATTAATGGTGAATTTTATTATGTTGATTATACAAGCCTACATATTCTAAATTTAAAAACATTACAAGAAGAAAAATATGAAGGTATGTTCTCATTAGCCGCCTCTCCTATTTATAAAATAATCAATTTTACTAAAAATCTTGTTTTTATACCCGAAAGCGGTAAATATAAAATTGTAAATCGTAAAACTAAAAAAACAGAATATGAAAGTACTACTTGGTCTATGACAGCAAACGTAGAGATCAGTCCTGACGAAAAATTTGTTTATACAAGCAGCCAAATAACCAAGAAAAAAAATATCAACGGCACAGATATTGATTTTCCGACCAATGCCATTGTAAAAATTGATATGGTAAAAAAAGAGATCGTGCAAGATTACGCGCAAACTTTTTATCCGTATGATTTTAAAATAAAAAATAATGGTAAACTCATTGGCATATGGTATGTGAAATACGATATAGGAAAAGGTTATACAGATGGTTACGAAACGGCATACACTGAATACGATACAGAAAGTGGAAAAGAACTGTTTACAAAAACGCTGATCAAAACCAAAGAAATTATATCCTTTCATACCACAAGCGAATCAGGAAAATATTTTATTTTAAATAATCCGTTTGGCGATTTCTTTAAAGTGTTTGATGAAAAAGGTGATTCGATCATCGATCTTAAAGACCTAAAAATAGCCATGCCTAATAGCTTTTTTATTGAAGGCTTAAATAAATTAATAGTTACAAGTTCAATTAATTCGTTGGCAACATTTGTTGACTTGAATAAAAAAGAAATCATCGGACAATTGGCAAACGCAAAAGATGATAATTTTTTTCTGATAACTTCCGATCTGCATTATTTAGGTTCAAAAGAATTTGTAAAAAGTATCCGATTCAAATATCAATCAGAAATATATAGCTTCGAACAATTTGACGCCTATTTAAATCAGCCGCATAAAGTATTACGCGCATTTGGATGCTCAGATAGTTTATTGATCCACGCTTATGAAACAGCCTATTTAAAGCGCATGCGTGTGTTAGGGATCAAACCCAATAACAAAATTAATTTTTCATCCTTACCTACCTTTCAAACTATAAGGATGAAAGAAGAAAATTCCGGGTTTGTAAATTTTTCGATCAGTGCAAATAAAGGAGGAAGTAAACTTTCAAAATTAGAAATTTACAATAATGGTACGCTAATACATTCAGAGACAATTACTGTCGAACAATCTTCCCGTTTTGATAAAACATATAATTTCGAAACTTCGTCGGGTATAAATCGTTTTGAATTTATTATAAAAGATGATCAGGGCCTTGAAAGTCCAAGATTGATAAGGTATTTTAACAACACTACTACTGTAAAATCAAATCTATATTTAGTTGTTATTGCCAGCGAAAAATTTAAGAATAATAAATACGACCTTGCCTATGCCGAGAAAGACGCAACAGATATTGCCAACAACATGGCTAACTCAAAATCATTTAATAGCGTCCAAATAAAAAAATTATTCAATCAATCTTTCACAGTAGATTCAATAAATAATTTAAACAAATTTTTCTCTAAAGCAGGTGTAAATGATGTGGTAATGGTGTTTTTTGCCGGCCATGGTTATTTAGATACGGATATGAGTTATTATTTCCCGACTTATTATACCGATTTTTCGGATCCAAAAATAAATTCGGTAGCCTATAAAAATTTCGAAAAAATATTTCAGCAAATAAAACCTTTACGCAAATTAATGTTTATTGATGCCTGTTTTAGCGGTGAGGTTGACGAAGATCAAATTTTAATAGAAGGTGATAATAACAATAAAAAAGACAGTACCAGAGCTGTTCGCCTTGCAGGAAGTATGTTTGCGCAAAGTACCGCTTTAGAAATGTCGAAAGCAGTATTTTCAGACTTACGTCAAAACTCAGGAGCTACCATTATTTCCTCTGCCGGCGGAACAGAAGCTGCCTTTGAAGGCGAAAAATGGAATAATGGTTTGTTTACTTATTGCCTTTTAAACGGCATGAAAAATTATAAAGCAGATAGTAATAATGACAAAAAAATAACCTTAAGTGAACTTCAAAAATTTGTTGCTGAAGAAGTAAATCGGCTTTCAGAAGGTAAACAATCTCCAACTTATAGAATGGAAAATACTGTTTTAGATTACGAACTTTGGTAGATAAATAAATTTTGAATAATAAATAAACATGTTTCTTAAATATAAATATCAATTAATAATTTTATTTCTAATTTGTATTAGCAAAGACTACTTTTCTCAAATTTCGGTTACCGGATCTTTAACTGATAAAACAGGCAATTTCATTCCGGGTGTAATGATAAAAATAACCACGATCGACTCTGTTTTTATTAAAGGAACCTCAAGCGATACAATCGGGAATTTTAGTTTAACGCTTGACCCAAACAAAAAATACATTTTAAAATTTTCATATTTAGGGTATTCGGATAGAATAAAAATAATTGAAATAAATAATGAGCCAATTCAACTTGGTAAAATAGTATTAAAAGAAACGGCTAAAAACCTTACAGAGGTAGAGGTAAAAACAACTCAACTGAGAGGCGAACAAAAAGGAGATACTACATCGTTTAATTCAGACACCTTTAAAACCAACCCTGATGCAAACGCCGAAGATCTTATAAAAAAAATGCCCGGCATAACCTCCGATAACAATGGTATAAAAGTTAATGGAGAAAGTGTACAAAAGGTTTTATTAGACGGCAAACCTTTTTTTGGTGATGACCCAAATGCTGCACTCAAAAATATTCCCGCTGATATTATTGACCGTGTTGAGATCTTTGATAAAATGAGTGACCAGGCCGCTTTTAGCGGTTTTAATGACGGCAACCAACAAAAAACAATTAATCTGCTCAGCAAAAAAGGAAAGAATGTTGGCTATTTTGGAAAAGTATATGGCGGCTATGGAGCAGATGAAACCTTTGATTTTAAAAACGATGGAAGGTATAATGCAGGAGCAACCCTCAATAGTTTTAACGTTAAACGTCGTGTTTCGCTACTATTACTTTCTAATAACATTAATATACAAAATTTCAGCAACGCTGATATTACCGGCGCAATGAGTAACACAGGTCAAAATTCAGGCAGAGGCGGTTCAGGAGGCGGTCGCCCCGGTGGAGAAAGCAGTGGGAATTTATTGACTGCTCCACAAAATGGAAATAATATAACCCAATCTGCAGGATTAAATTATAGTGATGCCTGGGGCAAAAAAGTAACAGCATCGGGGAGCTATTTTTTTAATTATACAGATAATAAAAATCGTTCTGATATTACTCGGAATTATTTTACGGAAAATAATTTAGTTTACAAACAAACAAATGATGATCAAAACATCAATCAAAATCATAGAGCTAACCTAAGAGTTGAATATGCTATAGACTCTTTGAACAAGTTAACCATAACACCAAGTTTTAATTTCCAAAACAATACAGCTAAAAGTAATCTAGTTGCAAGTAATATATTAAATGATAATAAATTACTTAGCAACACTAACGCTCGATCCACTATCAACAATATTGGCTACGATTTTTCGAATAATATCTTATACCAACACAAGTTTTCTAAAAAAGGAAGAACAATTTCATTGAACATTGGAACACAATTAACAGAAAAAAATAATGATGGCGATTATTTGTCCATAAATAATTATGTAGATACAAGCGCCTCCGGACTAGACCAAATTTTTAAAACTTATAGCAATACTAAAAAGGTTTCAGGCAATCTATCTTATACCGAACCGATCAACAAAAACGCTCAATTACAGATCAGTTATAATCCCTCATATACCCAAGGATCATCAGACAAAAAAACAAACGACTTTGATAGTTTAACGAATATTTACAATGATTTTAACTCGGCTTTGTCAAACAAATACGAGAATATTTACATCACACAAAGAGGGGGGCTTAGTTATAAATACCAAAAAGATAAAATGAATTTTACTATTGGCGCAGACGCTCAAGAGGCGACCTTAATAGGGCAGCAAACTTATCCAATTGCGTTTACCATAGATAAAAACTTTAAAACTATTTTGCCAAACGCACAAATGAATTATAGATTCAGCAAAAGCAAAAACTTAAGAATGAATTATCGTACTTCAACCAATATTCCATCCATTTCACAATTACAAAATGTAATTGATGTTTCAAATCCGTTACAAATAAAATCAGGTAATAGCGATTTAAAACAAACTTACGAAAACAGTTTATTTGCACGCTTTGGAGGTTTTAACTCAAAAACATCTCGTAATGCTATGGTATTTATAAGAGGAAATTATATAAATAATTATTTAAGCAATGCAACTTATTTTTTACGATCAGACTCTATTATTCAGGATTTTACTGTTAAGGCCGGCAGCCAACTTACCAAACCAATAAATTTAAATGGCTATTACACCGCCAGTGCTTTTTTTGTTTATGGCTTTCCGGTTATAAAAATAAAAAGCAATTTAAATATTAATGGTGGCGTAACTTATAATCACATCCCTTCATTAATTAATAATGAAATAAATATTTCAAATAATTTTGCTTACAACGGAGGTGTTTTTATTGGCAGTAACATAAGTAAGAGTATAGATTTTTCATTGGGATACAATGGCACTTATAATACAATTACAAATTCTGTACAAAAACAATCAGATAATAATTTTGTAACCCATGCAACAACTATTAAGGCAAACTGGTTGTTTTTAAATGGCTTTGTTTTAAATACTGATGTTGTGTATACCTTATACAATGGACTAAGCCAAAGTTTTAATCAGGAATATTATTTATGGAATGCTTATTTTGGTTACAAATTCTTAAAAGACAAATCGCTGGAGGCAAAAATTTCCGTGTTCGATATTTTAAATCAAAACAGAAGTATAGGTAGAACTGTAACCGGAAACTATACCGAAGATTTTAATACAACCGTATTAAAACGTTATTTTATGTTTACCCTTACTTATACTTTCAAGAAATTTAAAAGCGGTACTCAGCCAAAACCTGAAGAAGAACCAAATCCTATGCGCAATATGCCGGGCATGCCCCCTCGAATGGGTGGTGGGTTTTAAGATTCAACCTCATTAATATTATTTTACACTTCAAATAATTTTTTTTGCACGGTGATAACGATCACTATCTCTATAGTAATAATACATTCCTTTGTTATTTTATGATATTCCTTATCATAAAAAACTCAATATGATAATTATCAGTTAAACTCGCTTTCCGCGATCTATCGGGATTGAGACGCGCATAGTGATCAATATCACAGAGGGTTTTGATTGAGGTCATCATTCGCCATTGTCTCATTCTATTACTTTGTGCAAGAAATCAATAAAAAAACAAAAAATATGAAAACAAAAATTACATTAATAGCCGCAAGTGCCCTCTTGTGGTTGTCGAGTGCACAAGCGCAAGCTCCATGTGCAAATGACTTGAATGGTTTTGTAAACTACAAAAATGTAGCTGGTACAGGATCAGTTCAATTAAAAAATGGATTTGAGGAAAAAGCCTCTCAAACCTATAATTATTCCGGACCGGGAAAGGTATCCGGCGTAAGAGTTTCAGGTAATTATCCAACCCCGGGATTTGGTGGTGTTCCATTAAGAATTGGTGTTTATAACGTTGACGCAAGTGGCAAACCAACAACTTCTATTGCTACTGTAAATCATATTTGGTGGGGTTTTGCTGATAATGGAAATGGATATATAGATGTAACATTCCCGGGTGGTGTTTCAGTAAACAATAGATTTGCTATTACTGTTGAAATAATCAATGCATTTCCTTTTGGAGATGTTTTTAATTTGAGATATACAGGTAACGGTGAAGGTGGATTACAAGATCTTGCTTGTTTAGCAGGTACTTCAACCGGTAACAACTGGGCGAGTGCTAAAAACAGCTTTGGTAAAGATGGTGACTTTTACCTTGTTCCAAACATGGCACATGTAAACAATCCTAGTTTCACAACTAATTCATCTTGTTATAGCATTAACACGCCTATTACGTTTAGTAATACAACTGTAATGTCAAAAGACAGTATGTTTAATAAAATTGCTTTCCCGAATTATAGTGGTTCAAACACTTATTATTCTTGGGCTTGGGGCGATGGTTCTCCTGTATTGAACACAAACCTTTTAAACGCTAGTCATACTTTTACTGCCGGTGGTGTTTATACTACTACTTTAACTTCAAGAATTGAAGGATGGGCTGGGGTTTGTACAAAAACATTTACAAGAAGTGTATCTGTTGGATTAAACGTAAGTGCTACTTCAATTTCTAGTGTTACATGTTTTGGTAACAGTAATGGAAGCTTTGTTGCTAGTGGTCAATTTGGCGCTCCAACTTATTCTTATTCTTTAAATAATGGCCCTTGGCAAACAAGTCCAAATTTTTCAGGACTACTTGCCGGAAATTATACATTAGGTATTAAAGATTCTAAAGGTTGTACAAACTCGGCAACTTTAAACATTGCTCAACCAACCGGCATTTCAATCGGTTCAATTTTAGTAACTAACGCTACTTGCGGTAACCCAACAGGTGTAATTACTTCAACAGCAACCGGTGGAGTTGCTCCGTTACAATACCAATTAGATAATGGCACGTTTCAAGCTGCAGGTACATTTACAAATTTATTAGCCGGTACACATACTTTAGTTGTAAAAGATGCTAATGCATGTACTACCACTTCATTAGTAAATGTAAATACAACTACAGGTCCGGTATTAGGTACTCCAAATATCACTAACGTTAGTTGCTTTAATGGAACTGATGGAAGTATTACTTTATCATCAACAGGTGGAACAGGTTTAATTCAGTACAGTATTAATAATGGTTTATCGTACCAAACAAGTGGTGTATTTTTAAACCTTGGAGCAGGTACTTATCTTTGTTCAGTTAAAGATAACGCAGGTTGTGTAAACAACATAACTGTTGTAATTACTTCAGGTCCTGTTTTAGGATTAACAGTTTCTTCAAACCCTGCATTGTGTTTCGGATCTAGCAATGGACAAATTATTGCTGCATCAACCGGTGGAACAGGAACTCATAATTACAGCATAAATGGTATCAACTTTCAGTCATCTCCTGTTTTTTCAGGTTTACCTGCTGGTAATTATACTGTTACTGTAAAAGACGTTACTAGTTGTACAAAAACAGGAACAGTTGTAGTAACTCAACCATCTGTAGTTTCAGGATTAGCAACTTTTGTTCCGGTAACTTGTAATGGGTTATCAAATGGTTCAATTTCAATGAATGGTACTGGTGGTAACGGAAATTATGTTTATAGTATTGATGGAATTAACTTCCAAGGTGTTGGTACATTTTCAAATCTTCCTGCCGGTAATTATTCGGTAACAGTTAAAGATGCAAACGGTTGTGTTAATACACCGGCTGCAATTACAATAACTCAACCTGCTGCAATTACAGCAACAGTTAACACTACAAACTCAACTTGTTTACTTACTAATGGTTCTATCATGGCACTTGCTGCCGGTGGATCTGGATCAGGATACCAATACAGTATTAATGGAGGAACAAACTTTTTCCCTACAGGTTCTTTCTCTCCTTTAGCTTCTGGTACATACTTTATCTTAATTAAAGATGGTAGTAACTGTCAATTCATCACATCTGGAACTATTTTATCTTCAGGTGGTCCTACAATTACTGCTTCTACTCAACAAAACGTTTCTTGTAACGGCGGAAGTGATGGAAGTGTAAATATTACTGGTGTTGTTGGTGGAACAGGTATTCTTCAGTACAGTAAAAATGGTGTAAATTTCCAAACTTCACCATTATTAACTGCTATGCAAGCTGGTGTTTACCAAATTCAAGTGAAAGATGCTAACGGTTGTATCGCAGTTGTTACAAAAACAATTACTCAACCAAATGCTTTCTTAATTGCTCCAACTACAGCAAGTGTATCTTGTTGGGGAACTTCTACTGGTGCAGCAACTATCGCAGCTTCAGGTGGTGCAGGATTTTTAGTGTATAGCATTAATGGCGGTAACACTTTCCAATCGGGTACTGTTTTCAATAATTTACCTGTTGGTTCTTATAACCTTATGGTTAAAGATGCTGCTAATTGCATTGGATACTCATCTTTCACGATCGTTCAACCATCAAAAATCAACATCAATTTAGGTGTATTAAATGTAACTTGTGGTGGAGCAAATAACGGTGCATTATCAATTAACGCTACAGGTGGTGTTAGTCCATACATGTACAGTTTAAATTCAGTTGCTTATTCATCAGTTAATACTTACTCAAATTTAGTAGGTAACTCAACATACACTATTGAAGTAAAAGACGCAAACAATTGTGTTGTTTCAACTACTCAATTTGTTTTTGAACCGGCTAACTTAAATGTAACACCGGTAATTACAAACATTACTTGTGCAGGTAGTTCAAATGGTGCTATTAATTTAAATGTTACAGGTGGTGTTCTTCCATACAACTACCAATGGTCTACAGGTTCTACTAATGCTTCTATCTTTAATCTTACAGCTGGTTCTTATTCAGTGTCTGTAAAAGATTTTAACGGTTGCACAGTGGTTTATTCTACAACATTAACACAACCTGCTAATCCATTAGTTATAAATGGTGTTGTTACTCCTGCCGGAACTAATTCATCTCAAGACGGATCAATTGACATTACTGTAACAGGTGGTTCTGGTCCATATAGTTTCTCATGGTCTAACGGTGCAACAACCGAAGATCTTAATGGTGTTAATCCTGGAGCATATATGGTTACTATTACCGATGCTAATGGTTGTGCAACTTCATCAACATTTAACGTTGGTAACATTACCGGTATAGCAACTATTCAAATTAGCAACAACGAGGTTAAGGTATACCCAAATCCTGCAACTGAGTATTGCACAATTGAAGCTAACGGTTACAAAATGGATAAAGTTGAATTATATAACTTATTAGGTCAAAAATTATTTGAAGGAGAAGTTAATGATTCAATTACTAAGATCAACACATCTAATTTAGTAAATGGTACTTACTTTGTTAAAGCTTATATTAACAATACTACTATCACTAAAAAGATCACTATCAATAAATAATCACTAGTTTATTGAATACTTAAAGCGTCCGGATCTATTCCGGACGCTTTTTTTTTGCAGGAAAACAAGAACACTAGGCGGTTTTAAATCAAACACGCAAGCTAAAAAGTAATGAAAAATATCATAACTTCTTTTAATATATTTCATTTTCCAAAATCATATAATTGGTTATATTTATCAGATATTTACGCAACATTTTAGATAAAAATTCAGTAAAAAAACAACATGCTTGAAAAATATCAGCCAAAACAAAACCACATCTAAAAGACCAAAGCAAGGCATAAAAAAAAATAGTTCTTTAACAAAAAGGAGTAATTTTTTTATTGTAGGAATTGGTGCCTCTGCTGGAGGTTTGGAAGCGCTTAAAGAGCTTTTTGAGAATACCCCGCCTGATAGCGGAATGGCTTTTATTATAGTACAGCACCTCGACCCTACTCATAAGAGTTTATTATCCGAACTGATATCAGAACACACGCAAATGAAAGTTTCTGAAATAAAAGACGGCATGATAGTTAAACCAAATTGCATTTATATCATTCCCCCTAATAAGGATCTTAGGATTTTTCATGGCTCGCTGCAATTAATAAAACCAACCGAGTTACGTTCAAAAAGAAGAACAATCGATTCATTTTTTCATTCATTGGCAGAGGATCAAAAGGAAAAAGCAATTGGCATCATTTTATCCGGAACCGGAACCGAAGGAACACTAGGACTAAAAGATATCAAAGCAGAAGGTGGTATTACTATAGTTCAGGATCTGCAATCGGCTCAATTTAAAGGTATGCCGCAAAATGCCATTATTGCCAAAGCAGCCGATTTTATTTTGTCACCCGCAAAAATGTCTGAGCAATTAATAAAGTATGTCGTTAAGGTAGGTAAAAACAATAATGCGCCGCAATTATTAGTTACACCACCCACGAATCTTTTAAATAAGATCTATCTTCTTATTCGAAACCAAACGGGTTACGATTTTTCAAATTACAAAACAAATACCATTATGCGCAGGATAGCAAAACGGACTGCGCTTAACCACATAGATAAATTAGAAGATTACATTGTTTTTCTTCAAAATAACCCAAACGAAATTGAAAAATTATACAAAGATTTTTTAATTGGCGTAACTGCATTTTTTAGGGATAAAGATGTTTTTTTAAACTTAGAAAAAACGGCTATACCCTATTTACTTAAAACAAATAGCGAAAAACAAGAAATAAGGGTTTGGGTATGCGCCTGCTCTACCGGCGAAGAAGCTTACTCTTTGGCAATGCTTTTTAAAGAAGCTCTTGAAAAAAACAAACAATACACCAAAGTAATAATTTTCGCATCGGATATAGATAAAGAAGCCATTGAATTTGCACGTAACGGAATTTATCCGGAAAGTGCATTGGCAAATGTAAGTGCTGAACGTTTATCGAGCCATTTTATCAGCACCGAAAAAGGTTTTCAGTTTAAAAAAGAAATACGCGAAATGATCGTCTTTGCGCATCATAATGTAATTAAAGATCCTCCGTTTTCTAAAATGGATCTGATAACGTGTCGTAATCTATTAATATATCTTACCGGCGAGTTGCAAAAAAGAATAATCCCGCTCTTTCATTATAGTTTAAATAACAATGGATTATTATTACTTGGCACCTCAGAAAGTATTGGCGATTCAGCTGATTCTTTTACCGTATTTGATCCAAAAATAAAGATCTATAAAAAGAAAATTGATACCGCTATGCGCAA
>JALHPG010000074.1 GCA_022842625.1 Bacteroidia bacterium
AGGCTTTTTGGACGACAGAAATGAGACTATTGGAAAGAAAATAAGAGATAATGAGGTTAAAAAAGTGCCTTTTATGCTTATTGTGGGTGAAAAAGAGGAGGCTGAACAAAAAGTTGCCTTAAGAGCTCGTGGAAAAGGTGATGTTGGAGAATTTTCTGTGGATGATTTTGTGAAGTACGTTAACCAGATCATAGAAAATGATTTTAATCAAAAATTAAATTCTTAAATTATAAATTCTTAAATTTGTAATAATAAAATAATATTTTAAAAAGCGGAGGATTCTATCAATAACAAAAAACCAAACTTTACAAAACCTGCAACACCGGCAGCAACGCCGGCAGGTGGTGCAGCAAAGCCAGTATTTAAACAACCAAGAGGTCTTAAGGCCGGATTTAAACGTCCGGGGGTAAAAGAAGAACAACACAAGATCAACGAGCGAATTTATTCAAAACAAGTTCGTGTTGTTGGCGACGGTATAGAAGCAGGGGTTTACCCAATTGCAGAAGCGCTTGCCATGGCAAAAGAACAAGGGTTAGACCTTGTAGAAATTGCTCCAAACGTTGATCCACCGGTATGTAAAATTGTTGATTACGGTAAATTTCTTTACGAGCAAAAAAAGAAAGCTAAAGAAATAAAAGCTAAAGCTGCTAAGATCGTTATTAAAGATATTCGTTTTGGCCCGCATACAGATGATCATGATTTTAACTTCAAGAAAAATCATGCCATGAAATTTTTGCAAGAAGGTTGTAAAGTTAAAGCGTATGTGTTTTTTAGAGGACGTGAAATTGTTTTTAAAGTACAAGGAGAAATTTTATTATTACGTTTTGCAAATGAATTAGAAGAGTGGGGTAAAGCAGAACAATTACCTGTTTTAGAAGGTAAAAAAATGCAAATGGTAATTGGTCCAAGAAAAAAATAAAAATTACATTTTTAAATAATTAAAAAGGCAAACCTTCCAGTTTGCCTTTTTTGTTTTCTTCATTGCGAGCTTTAGCAAAGCAATTTATTGTACAGTTTGATTTGTTTGAGACTCGATAGTCGTAACATCCTAGCGATGAAAGAAGTTATATCGAAAAAAAATTATATACTCAAGTATGTCATTTCGACAATAGGAGAAATCTCTCTATACAGATCCTTCCTTCGTCAGGATGACAAATATTAATTTGGACTTATATATAAATATAATTGGTATTACTTACCCCATCTATACGAATTCTGCTCTAAGCCTGCAAGGTCAATAACCCTGTCTATAACCGTTGCGGCAACCTCTTCAATAGTTTGTGGTTTTGAATAAAAAGATGGTGTTGCAGGGCAAATAATACCTCCTGCCTCGGTAACGGTTTTCATATTGTTAATATGAATTAAGTTTAATGGTGTATCGCGGGTTACCAAAATAAGTTTACGACGTTCTTTTAAAATAACATCGGCAGCGCGTGTAATTAGATCGTTACTAATACCTGTGGCAATACGAGCAAGTGTACCCATACTGCATGGGCAAATGATCAGTGTGTTATATTTTGCAGATCCCGACGCAAATGGCGCCATAAAATCGGTTTTAGAATATAGTTTAAAAGGATAGTTTTTATACCCATCATTACCCAATTCGTGTTGCCATACATCTTTAGCATTATCGCTTAATACCAAACTTATTTCTTGAGTTTGATCTTGTAACAAAACAAGTTTATCTAATAATACTTTTGCGTAAATGCTGCCACTAGCGCCTGTAACGGCAATGGCAATTTTATGGTTGTTGTGTTTCACTTTTCTTTTTAAAATCTATGTTATATGAGAACATTAAAGTAAGGATATTGTTGTAAAATCCTTTATTAAAAAAGCGTGCTACAGGGTTAGGATAAAAAACTAAATTGGCAATTTGTCCGTAATCTCTTACAGATGTTATGGAGTTGGAGCATCTTACTTCTACAAAAAACTTCTCTTTCAACATTTTTCTGCCTAATCCAATATTTACACCTGTTTCAAATTTATTAAACTTAAAGTCTCCTGTAAAGTCAACGTAATTAATGTTTTCGTTGTAGTTAACCAAGTAAGCAATAGATGGCCCAACCGTAATAAAATAGGCAGGATTTAATTTATATCTTAATAAAACCGGTAGATCAATATAATCTAAGTTTACACGGTAATAGGAGTAATCGCCTTTTTCAGGATTTGGGTTATGCCTTGCACCTTTTTGTGAAAAGTAAAATCCTATATCTAAACTAGTTTTATTATTAAATCTTGCGTTTACGGCAACACCACCAAATAAACCTAGCTTGTTGTACCCGCTGTAATTATCGCCATGTATTTGGCAGCCGTTAACTCCCAGGGTAGGTTTTAATGTAAATACCGACTTTGAATTATCCTGAGATAATAAAACAAAGGGAAATAGAATTGCTATTAAATATAAAAACCTCATTAAATAAAAAAAGCCAAGGTATTAGCTTGGCTTAAAGTTAGTGATTTTTTGAGTTAAAACTTATACCCAAATCCAACAGCAAAAGTTGTGAGCATTTGTACGCGTGGGCCATTAATATCTTTGGCGTTATCAAACTTTCCATCTTTATTCCAATCACGTTTTGTTACAACCTCGTCATCATAAAGTACTTGAGAAATAACATTGGCAGTAAAATATTTATTTATTTTTAAGGTAAGTAAATTGTTAAACACAACATCTATATTCCCCGGGTTGTTTGCATAGTTAGAGAAAAGATCTAAGTATGAATCTAAATTAACATTTTTAAAAATATCTTTTTTAAACCTTAATATTATTCTTCCACCAAGTTCAAATCTCGAGCGTTTACCATTTGTAACAATTTTACCTGCTGTATCTAACACTGCTTTCTCAACCCCATAAGCACCTTCATCAGCTAAATACTGACGATTTACAACAGTTATCTTACCTGCAATAGGAGCAAAGGTTGCCGAAAAATATTTTGTTGGTTTATAATCTAAACCTATAGCTAATTGGATGTACCCGGGAGAGTTAAAATCTGATCTTGCAGTTCCAACAACCGAATCGCCATTGTAATTATAACCCGGCGCAAATTGAGTTCTGTAATCGCCTTGAGCAGCGTAGAACCAATATTTATTAAAGGCGTTTAAATTGTATTTAGATAAGGCAAATAATTGATCTATATTTTTTTTGAATAGTCTATCGCCGTCAGTTTTTATTAATCCGTATTGAGCGTCTAATTTATTTAACCATTCAGATTTTCCTTTTTTATAAATTGCCTGAATGTTCAATATCGCATTACCTGCAATATTATCTTGTCCACCACCTTGCCAGTTACTTAATGAAGTTTGACTAAAATTTAAACCAAAATAACCTGATACTTTCCATGAAGTATCTTTTTTTGCAGGGGGAATAGAATCTTGTGCGGTTAATGCTGTTGCAATAATAATTGCGATTACAGTAAATATTTTTTTCATTTTTTTTTTGATTTACGACGGCGAAAATAACAATAAATTTATTCTGGTGTTTAGTTATCTGAATATTCTTTTACAATGTTATATAATGTGTCTCTTTCTACCGGAGTTCGTCCAACTATTTTAATGAGATCCACTAATTCTTGTGTAGTTAATTTTGGTGTTTGCTCTTCTGAACCGGCCATACTATAAATTTTTGTAGTATCATCAATTGTTCCGTCAAGGTCATCGGTACCGAAGTTTAAAGAAAGTTGTGCAGTATTTCTGCCTATCATTGCCCAATAGGCTTTAATGTGAGGAAAATTATCTAAATATATTCTAGAAATAGCGTAATTACGAAGGTCTTCGATAACACTTACTTCAGGCACATCTTCCATTTGATTTCCTTTATTTCTAAATTTTAAAGGGATAAAGGCATTAAAGCCTTTGGTTTTATCTTGTAACTGACGTAATCTTTCCATATGATCAATACGGTGTTCAAACGTTTCAATATGTCCGTAAAGCATAGTAGCATTTGATTGTTTACCCATTTTGTGCCATATTTCGTGAATAGATAACCATTCATCGCTAGAGCATTTTCCTCCTGCAATTTTATCGCGAATTGCTTCATCAAATATTTCGGCGCCACCGCCGGGTAGACTGTCTAATCCGGCTTCTGCCATTAATTTTAAACCATCTTCGTAACTTAATTTTGCTTTTTTGAAAATGTAATGGAACTCAACAGGCGTAAGCGCTTTAATGTGTAAGGCTGGACGGTGTTTTTTTATTTCTCTGAAAAGGTCTGTATAAAATGCAAGATCTTGTTTTGGAACAACACCACCGGTAATATGAACTTCCGTAACCGATTGATCATCGTACTTTTTAATAATATCCATCATTTGATCGATAGATAATTCCCAGCCTTGATCACGATTTTTTATCAAGCGAGAGTAAGAACAAAAGGCGCAAGTGTATACACAAACGTTTGTTGGCTCAACGTGAAAGTTGTGGTTAAAATAAACGTAATTGCCATTCTTTTTTTCGCGAACATAATTTGCTAATGTTCCTAAAAAACCAAGTTCTGCTTCTTTATAAAGCAAAACGCCGTCCTCAAACGAAATTCGCTCGCCATTAAACACCTTGTTAGCTATGGCTTTTAATTCGTTCGAATAAGAAGAAGAATTAATTAATTCTTTAGGGTCGTGCTTGCTTAAAATCATTGTGTTTTATAATTACGTCTTACTTTTTATGCCAACATATAATTTGAAATATTGTTTAGATCTTAGTTTATTCTACCCACAAAACCATACCCTTTAAATATTCACCTTCTGCAAAATAGGGTGTTACTGGATGATCGGCCGGTTGAATTAAATAATGAAGGATCTTTACATTTCTTCTGGCTTCAATGGCAGCTGCGGTGATTGTGTTATAAAACAAATATTTATCTACTACGCCACTGCAACTAAATGTAAAAATAATGCCATTGGGCTTAATGAGTTTAATTGCTAAAGCATTTAAACGCTTGTATCCTATTACTGCATTGTGTTTACTGTCTCTGCTCTTTGCAAAGGCAGGAGGGTCTAACACAATTACATCGTAAATATTTTGTTTGTCTTTTAAAAACTCAAAGGTATCAACGGCGTAACTTTCGTGATTTTGAACGTTGTTTAATTCAATGTTTTTATCGCAAAGAGTAATAGCACTTTGACTCGAATCTACCGAGTGAACTATGTTTGCTCCTGCAGCAGCAGAGTAAACCGAAAAGCCGCCTGTGTAACAAAATGTGTTTAAAACGGTTTTACCTTTGCTGTAATGACCTAATAGTTGTCTATTGTCACGTTGATCAATAAAGAATCCGGTTTTTTGCCCGTTAATAAAATCAATTTTAAATAAGTGATTATTCTCTTTTACAATGATCTCTTGATCTGTACCAAAAATAAAACCATTAACAGATTTTTCGGCGTGATGTTTAGAGAGCGTTTCTGCACTTTTATCATAAATGCTTTTTAAAGCACTACCTAAAACTCTTTTTATGGCAGTTGTAATATTATCTTTTTGTAAATAAACACCCCAAGAGTGAGCTTGAAAAACTACATGTCCATCGTAATAGTCCAATATCAAACCGGGCACACCATCGCCCTCGCCAAAAAATAAACGGCAAACATTGGTTGTTTCATTTAAGATAGACAGTTGTAAGCGGTATTGATAGGCTTTATTTAATTTCTCGAACCAAAACTCTTCGTTGATCTCTGTTTTTACAAAGGAGATAATTCTAACAGAGATGCTTCCTCCGCCGGAGTAGTAGCCTGTTCCTAAATATTGATTTTGATTAGAGTAGATCTCAACAATGTCGCCATCGGCAAGGGTACTATCCTTTTTTGCAATAGCACCGGAGAATACCCAAGGGTGCATGCGTTGCAAAGAAAACTCTTTTCCTTTGTTTAAAATAATTTTCGAATAGTCCATTTGAGATTAAAGATTTAGCCGTAAAGTTAATTATTCTTTTTTTTAATCATTTTTTGTTTTACATTTATTTTTCAAAATCTCTTTTATGATCGAAGTAAATCAAGTTTACACCCACGACTTCCAATTTTCGCAAGAAGAAGTTAACCGTTTTGCAGAGGTAACAGGCGATAAAAACCCTGTTCATACAAATGCTGAATATGCTGCAAAAACCATGTTTAAGCGTCCTATCATGCATGGCATGTTAAGCGCATCGTTGTTTAGTAAGGTGTTTGGCACCTTGTTTCCCGGTGAAGGAACGATCTATTTGAAACAAACTTTAAATTTCTTAAAACCAATGTACGTGGATACGCAGTATGAAGCTGTATTTACTGTTAAAGAGGTTCTTAAAGATAAACACCGCGCAATTGTTGAAACAGTTATAAAAGACAAAACAACCGGAAACCTTTGCACTAGTGGTGAGGCGACCGTTTTGAATACTGAAAAAATTTAAATTACAAAAGCATAATCTGCTGTAAACATTAAAGTAACAAGAACTTTTTATTTTCAATTAAAAATTAAAAAAACAGATCATGAGTAATATCAATAACAAACGAACCGTGTTAATTACCGGTGCTACCGGCGGCTTAGGCACTGCCATGTGTAAAGAATTATACAAGGATGGTTACAGAGTAGTAGGAAATTATCATACTAAAGAAAAAGCTGAAAAATGGATGGAAACCATGAAGGGCGAGGGTTTTGATATTAAATTATTTTATGGTGATGTAAGTGATTTTGAAAGTGCCGGTGAAATGATCAAGAATATTGAGAATGAAGTGGGCACAATTGATACATTGGTTAATAATGCCGGTATTACACGTGATGGCAGGTTGGCAAAAATGAAGAAAGAAGATTGGTATGATGTAATTAATACTAACCTTAACAGTGTTTTTAATTGCACAAGACAAGTTGTTGATGGTATGATCGAACGTAATTTTGGACGCATCATTAACATTTCATCTGTAAACGGCCAACGCGGACAATTTGGACAAACGAATTATAGCGCTGCAAAGGCCGGTATGCATGGCTTTACAAAATCATTAGCAATGGAAGTGGCAAAATATGGCATTACGGTAAATACCATCTCTCCGGGATATATTGGTACAGATATGGTTATGGCCGTGCCTGAAAAAGTGTTAACTCAAATTATTGCACAAGTTCCGATGGGACGTTTAGGCGGAACCCACGAAGTTGCGCATTTGGTAAGCTTTTTAGCCAGCGAAGAAACAAGTTTTATAACAGGCGCCAATTATAGTATTAATGGCGGTCAGCATGTTTATTAGTAAATATTTAAGCACAAAAAAAAGGAGTTACCGCAAAGTAACTCCTTTTTTTATTTAAACTAGTTTTTAAAATTATAAACCTGTACCAAAGTGAGTTAAACTCTCACGTTTCATTGGTTGTAAGGTCATAACCGGAATATTACTGATATCAACAATACGTTGAGCATCTGTACCACTAAAGAACTCACCAACATTTAATCCAGGTTTGTTCATGATCATAATAAGGTCTGCTTCAATTTTATTAGCATATTCAACAACGGTTTCAGCGATGTCTTTAGCAGGAATTGATTTGTTTGTACAAGAAATACCTTTGCTCTTAATAAATTGTTTTACCTGGTGCGAATAAGCTAATAACTGATTTTCATAAACCGAATCATTAACGTCAAAAACACCAATAATACGGATACTTGCACCAAAGTACTGAGCAAATTGCACTGCAGCGTCAACTTTTTCGCGAGTTTCTAAAGATAGATCTAATGGTAATAAAATGTTTTCGCAACCATCACGGTTTTCACCGCCTCTGATCGTGATCACCGGGCATGGCGCCTTTCTGATCAATTTACTAACGCTAGAACCAATAATGTTTCTGAAGCGCATATGGCTCTCAAGGCCGGCAATGATCAAAGTAGCTCCAATTTCTTCAGCAACTCTGTCCACTTCATCATAAATGTCTCCTTTAACATTCATGAATTCTGTAGGCACACCACTTTCTTGTTCGGTTTGCTTTGTAAGTTTGTTTAAAGCGTCATAACTCTCTTCGCCTGTTTTTGTGTAAACATGAAGCAGCACTAGCTTTGAGTGGGTATATTTTGCTAAATTATAAGATTGTTTTACAGCTAATAAAGACTGTTTTGTGAAATCTATTGGAATTAAAATGATACCTCTTTCTTTAACTTGCATATTTATGGTGTTATTTAACGCAAAATTATAACTTTTCTCGGTGATGGCAAGATTTTTATGTTTTTTTTGTTAAAACAGATTTTTTTACGATATTTGCAGCCTTAATTTAAAAAACATATAAAATGGCAGTAAAGATTAGACTACAAAGACATGGTAAAAAGGATGCAGCATTCTTTCATGTGGTAGTTGCGGATGGTCGTGCACCTCGCGATGGAAAGTTCATTGAGAAATTAGGCGTTTATAACCCTAATTCAAACCCTGCAACAATTGACATTAACTTTGATTCAACTTTGAGTTGGTTAATGAAAGGAGCTCAACCTACAGACACTTGTCGTGCGATATTATCGTACAAAGGTGTTATGATGAAAAAACACTTATTAGAAGGTGTTAAAAAAGGAGCTTTAACTGAAGCACAAGTTGAACAAAAATTCAGCAAGTGGTTAGAAGAAAAAGCGGGTAAAATTGTTGGAAAACAAGACAAGTTAAAATCAGCTGATACTAAAAAAGCTTCAGATAAATTTAAAGCAGAAACTGCTTCAAAAGATGCTAAAGCAGCTAAAATTGCAGCAAAAAATGCAGCAGCAGAAGCAGCTCCGGCTGTTGAAGAAGCTCCAGCAGCAGATGCTCCTGCAACTGACGAAGCATCAGCATAATTTTTTTCTTTTAAAATTTAAAAAAACCGCTTTCAGGCGGTTTTTTTTTGCTATTTTGCGTCATGTATGTTTTAATTGCAGATAGCGGATCTACAAAAACCGATTGGGTTTTATTAAAAGGTTCTGAAATTATTAAACGGATAAAAACCATTGGTTTTAATCCATATTTTCAATCCATTGATCAGATAAGCCTTGAGATATTAAATAATTTAAAACCTCATTTAATTGAGGATCTAAATAAAATTAAAGTTATTCATTATTACGGCGCCGGTTGTTCAACCTTCGAAAACTGTAAACTGGTAGAAGATTGTTTAACCTTAACCCTAAATGTTCCAAAAATTAATGTCTCACACGATCTTTTAGCTGCGGCAAGAGCGCTATGTAAAAAGGACATGGGAATTGCCTGTATTTTAGGAACCGGTAGCAATAGCTGTTTATATAACGGAAAATTTATTTTAGAAAATGTACCTTCTGTAGGTTATTTGTGGGGTGATTATGGCAGTGGTGCCCAAATAGGCAAGAATTTTATAAGAGAATATTTTGAAGGAGATCTTCCGTCTGATCTAAAAAAGGCTTTTGAAAAAGAAGGCTATAATCGCGAGGAGATATTACATAATGTTTATAAAAAAAACATGCCAAGTCGCTATTTAGCGTCGGTAAGTATGTTTGTTGGCAAGCATAAAGAACATCCTTTTGTAGAAAAAGTATTGCTTGAATGTTTTGATTCTTTTTTTGTGCAACTGGTAAATAAATATACCGACGCTAAATCATACAAAGTGCATACCGTTGGCTCAATAGGGTTTTATTTTAAAGATCATATTTTAAAGGTTGCTACTAAGCATGGTTATACAATGGGTAATGTTATTCAATCACCAATAGAAGGCTTAATAAATTACCATTCGAAAGCTCAATGATCTATGTGTTAATAGCTGTAACTTCTCTTGCGGCCTCATTCCTCACTTTTTTTTCGGGGTTTGGATTGGGAACGATTTTATTACCGGTATTTGCCATTTACTATCCACTGCCCATTGCCATTGCATTAACTGCAAGTGTTCACTTTTTGAACAACCTTTTTAAATTTGGCTTAGTTTATAAAAATATCAATTGGAAAATCGCTTTTAAATTTGGTATTCCTTCTTTAGTTGCAGCTTTTTTTGGAGCCTGGGCCTTAAAAAATTTAGATCAGGTTAAGGTTGGTATTACTCAATACTCAATAAGCGGACATGATTTTACGATCACATGGCCGGGAGCTATAATTGGGTTGTTGGTGGTTTTATTTGCCGTTATTGAATTGATCCCGAAATTATCTGACCTTTCATTTAACGAAAAGTACCTAACACTTGGCGGCTTGTTAAGTGGTTTTTTTGGTGGTTTTAGCGGACACCAGGGTTCTATAAGAAGTGCTTTTTTGTTACGTTTAAAATTAGAAAAATCTGCATTTATCGCCACGGGTGTTTTTATTGCTTGTTTGGTTGATGTTGTACGATTAACCTTTTATTCAAGCTTTTCGGTTTTAAAAGATCAACAAACTGATTTTATGTTGTTGCTCTTAGCAGTAATATCAGCGTGGACAGGCGCTTTTTTAGGCAATAAGTTATTTAAGAAAACCAGTATAGGATTTTTTAAATGGTTTGTTGGTATATTTATGTTACTGATGGGTATGTTAATAATGCTGGGAATTATTAAATGATAAAAAAATTATTGTTTTTAAGTTTTATTGAGGGTGCAGTTGTAATGGCCGCCGAATTATGCGGCGCAAAATTATTAGCTCCTGTTTTTGGCAGTAGTCTTTATGTATGGGCTTCAGTAATGGGAATCACCCTGGCTGCGCTAGCACTTGGTTATTTTTTTGGCGGCCTAATAAGCGAGCAATCAAAACAGCATTCAAAAAAATTATTTCAGGTTTTAATTTTAGCGTCACTTTTTGTTATTTTAATGCCTGTTATTAGTCGTTATTTAATCCCATGGATCTCGTATTTGCCTTTTTTAATTGCTGTTGTGTTAAGTACATTTTTATTATTATTCTTCCCGGTGTTTTTTTTGGGCGCCACTTCGCCATTGTTCATTTATCTCCAAACAAAGGATAGTTTACAATCGGGTAGGGTGAGTGGTTCTGTTTATGCTATATCAACACTTGGCGGTATTATTGCCACTTTTATGTGTGGGTTTTATTTGATACCTGCAATTGGACTTACCTATTGTTTAATGTTGTTTGGTAGCATATTATTTATTACGAGTATTTTGATCTTTAAATTTTATAAATTAATTCACTTTATTCTATTTGCTGCTTTTATTTATTTGAATCTTCAATTTGCTGTCATTAAAAATACCGATGTGTTTTCAACCAACAGCATTTTAGGGCAATTACAAGTTCAGGATGTATTTAACGAAAAGAAAGAAGCGATCAGGATATTAAAGATCAATAACATTATTCAAACAGAAATGAATTTAAGCACAAAACGTTCTGTTTCTGAATATGTAAAGTTGTTAGATACGTTAGTGCCTCATTCGTTATCAACCAAAAAGGCATTGGTGTTAGGTTTAGGTGGTGGTTTAACTGCTAATTTATTTCAGGCTAAAAATTACCTAACAGATGGTGTTGAATTTGACAAAGGCATTATTGACGCCGCTATTGATTTTTTTTATCTGAATAAAAATGTAAACACAATTTGTTCAGACGCTCGCTACTTTTTAAATCATTGCAACAAAAAATACGATCTAATATTGGTAGATATCTTTAAAGCAGAAGAGCAGCCTTCGCATGTTATTACAACAGAAAGTTTAGATCATTTAAAACAAAATCTTTCAGATTCTGCTCTGCTAATTATAAACTGGCATGGTTATATGAAGGGTGAAATAGGAAAAGGTAGCAGTATTTTAAACAATACATTAATTGGATCGGGCTATCATGTAAAAGTTTGTACTAATTCAATAAATGAAAATTACCGTAATTTAATATTTGTCTGTTCCTTAAAAGGACTAAACACTTTGCCATTTGAAATAGTTGCTGATTTTGAAAAAACAAACTTATTAAATACGGATGATCTGCCTTTATTTGAAAAGTATAATGCTATGGCAAACAAAGCATGGCGTAGTAATTACCTTAACTATTACCTAACAAAAGGTATGTAATGCTTAAATCTCCTTTTTTTAATTAGTTATTAAAAAACAGTGAGCTAATTGCTAAAAAATACCAAAAAATAAAAAAAGAGGTTATATTTGCTTTAAAATTTATAAAAATGAATAAAATATTTTACATAACAGGTCTTTCATTAATTGGCATTTTTGCTTCTTGTGGAGATGGTCATAAGGATGAATTGACAGAAAATCACGATTCTATTCCCTCTAACGTTGCACCGGTAGACACAACTCCGATAACAGTTAATGAGGATACAAAATTTAAATTTGATTTTGCAATAGCAAATATTCCTTCTCCGGTTTCTAGTGTTAACGAACTATCAAGTTGGGGTGTACCTTACAATAGTGCTTTTTTAATTGACCCAAAAAGCAATTCTGCTGCAGACGAATTTGGTAAAGGATTACAGTTAGGTGCTTTTAATATTGATATGTCTTACGCGATGGTTAATAATGTTGGCGAAGATGTTTTAAAATACATGAAGACAGTTTTAGTTAAATCGGAAGCTCTAGGTTTAAAAGGTGCAGTTGATCAAATGGTAGGGAAACGCGCTGAGAAAAATATTTCAAACAAAGATTCGTTATTAAGAATTTTAGATGAAATTTTTGTAAAAAGCGATTCTTATTTAAGAACAAATGAGCGTGTTTATACTGCTTCTGCTGTATTTGCAGGTTCATGGGTTGAGGCTTTGTATTTAACCTGTAAAATTACTGAAGCAGGAACGGAACCTGCTGTTAAAGAAAAAGGATACAAACAATTGTGGGATCAACGCTTTTATTTAAAAAACTTATCTGAATTATTGAATGATTATAAGGATAAAAAAGAATGTGTTGCCTTAAACGATAAATTAAAAGTGATCTTAAATGAAATTACAGTAATTAAAGATCCAAAGGATTTTAAAGAAGCAAATTTTAAATCAGTTTCTGAAAAGATCTATGCTTTAAGAGCGTCTATGATTAAATAATAATTATTATTCCATTAAAAAAACCTCCCTCATAAAAAGGGAGGTTTTTTTTTGTATTTTTATTAGAATTAAATTAATGACCATGAAAAAACTTTTACTTCTTGCATTTGTAGCCCTTACTTTTTTAGCTAATTCGCAATCAAATTATCAACGCAAATTATTTCCAACTGTTGTAACGGGCACTGTTTCTAATGTAGTTTATAGCAACGAGTATAATACAACCACGCTCATGATGGAAAACGTTATTGGACAAACGCCTTACTCGGGGTATGCCACCATCACAAAATTTACAACTACAACCGGGAATGTGACCAGTAGCAGATCTTTTTCGATTGCGGGATATGATCTTGCGGTTAAGCATGTGATCAAGAATAATCAAATGCTTTATATGATAGCAAGCCTGACAAATTCTTCCTCTACAATAGGCTGTATCATTAAATATAACTTAAGTACCAACGCTACTGTTTGGAGAAGAACGCTTGCGATAAACCTAACACCTTATACATTAAATGCTATTACGTATGATAATGATAAATATTTGTATGCTTTAGGCTGTGATGATTCTATTAACCCTACTAGTAACTTGTTAGTTTCAAAGTTAGATACTTTAGGTAATTTAGTTTGGATCAAAAAAATTGTAGAACCTACTTTAGCTCAAAAACCGTCAATGATATTATATAATGGCAAAAGAGAATTGTATGTAACTAGTATCTCTAATTTAGGGGTTTCCTCTAGGGCTACAACCTTACGATTAGATTCTTCGGCTAACGTATTAAATTCTAATGCAATTAATGCTTTTTCTCTTTCTGGTTTTCAGGAAAAATATTCAGCCATTTTAAAAGGTAAATTAGTTACTATTGATAAAACGATGTCTCTTCCAAGCGGCGACGCAGGGTCGTTTTTAATAAGGGTGCTGGATACAAATTTAGTTGCTGTTAAAACAAAAACTTTAGACGGTTTAAACATCAAACAAATTTTTGCAAACACTAACAATTTGTTGATCAGTGGCGCTGCGCCAATTACTTTTAGTACAACAGGATTTAAAACCATTCGGTTAGATACTTTACTCAATTATGTTGGAGGTCGTAATTTTAATAAAATAAATACGTCTACTAATAATTCTTCGGCAGTTTGTTTTATTAATTCAACCAACAACTCCTACCATTTATTTAAACCGGATGGAAATGATTCAGTTTTTGTAGCGAGGGCAGATAACTTTGAAGTTGTAGGGTGCAGAGATTCTGTCTATATGCCGCTTACGCCAAATTTAACTTATTCAACAATGCCGTATACTTACTCAACAACTGCAATTACCGGAACTCTTACTACAATTACTTTACCGGTTGCAACGATCACATATTCCTCTTCGAGTTTATGTACTGCTTTAACCACCGATTTATCTTCGTTTTCTGAAAATAATGTCATCTCAATTTACCCAAATCCCGTAAAAGAACTATTGAATTTTAAATTTGAAATGATAAATGAAAATTTTGATGTTAAAATTTTAAATAGCATTGGACAACTAATAAAAGAAGAGAAAATTAGCAATCAGAATAATTCAGGTTATATTTCTACCAATGATCTGCATTCAGGCATCTATTTAATTTCCATTTATGATTCAAATGGTAAACTAATAGCTGTTAAGAAATTTGTTAAGGAGTAATTGCACCACCCAGACTCTTCGCTGTATGAATGAAGGTGTTTCTTATTCAGACAGGCTAAATCCTTCACTATAGAAAAGGAACTTTTTCTTGTGATACTAAGCCTCGAAGAACCACCTTAAGTTGTCATTTCGAAAGGCTTTACGAAATTCATCAAAGCCTGAGAAATCTGTTCTAAAACAATGGTTAAATTAAACAACTTAATAGCACAGATCTCTCCTAACGTCGAGATGACAATAGCTGGGCAAATCCGCTTACCGCGAAATAATTAATTTCTTTGTTACGGACTTTGAATCTACCTTTAATTTATAAAAATAAATTCCGGTAGAAAGATCGCTTGTGTTGAACGAAACGCTTTGCCATCCTTCATTTAAACTAGTATCAATTAACATTGCAATTTCATTTCCAAGCATATCAGTAATTTCTAATTTTACTTTTGAGGTTTGGTCTAATCTAAAATCAAAGTTGCAATTGTTATTACTTGGGTTTGGAAAACAATTAATGAATAGATTGTTTGCAGGCAAATCACTATAAGATCGAATTCCTAAAGCAGGATAATTTTCAAAATACAAAATAATATCGTTGGTGTTAAAATTGGATTTAATTACTGTAATAGGATTTCCAAACTCATCTTGTGCTTTAATATGTGTCAGTAATTGTCCTTTATCTACAACAAAACTCAGCATAGGATCGAGCGGCAATTGCGCTGCAGGAACAATTATTGTTAAGGTATCATTCGAGATCTTTGAAGTAAATGCTATCTGATCTCTTTTTTGCCAATACTCAGCAAATTTATCTAAGTTGGTTACAAAAACTCCGGCAGGCAATGCATTTAAAAGGTTTTGTTGCGCAGTTAATTTATATAAGCGAGTAGGGTGTATCAATAATACATTTGGTGCATTATTAGCCATATTTCTATTTATAACATCTAACCAAGTCGCTACTTTTTGCGGGTAATTGGTGGTTGAAATTGGATTAGAACTAAACACGTCAGAGATCGTCATTGGAAATTCCCAAACATTGGTTAACATGCCTGAAGTTGACCGATCTTTTCTTTGTTGAAATGGAAAATTAGTTAAAATATCAGCCGCCGAAAGCGTTGTGCTATTAGTGTATCCTGTTGTATCTAATGCATTAATTATTTTATCATTAAAACACAAATAGCCGGCCCTAAATGTTTTAATATTTAAGCCAAAATTTGAATCTAATAATTTTTTAGAAACTTCTGTTTCTCCTAAAACAGAACCTGCAGTAGTTGAACCCGTGCCGAAATTATATGGTAAATAATTGGAGGAGGTGTTACCTAACACGCCCAAAGGAAAAACGTTCTCCTCGTCAAAGTCCGGAAAGTGCCCAACAGAGTGACTTCCGGCAATATGCCCTTTATTTAATACATCCTGCACTTTTGGAATACTGTTTAAGTTATAAAAATCTGAAAGTAAACCATCGTTAATATAATGTGTAGTAAAAAAATAGGAGGCTTTTATTCCCATCGAATTTTCGTAATCAGAATAATAATGCATGGTGTCGTAAGCAGAAGTTGCATCTATATCATGCGTGATCATTAAACTTGTTTTGCTGTTGTAGGGTGATGTATGCAGCCACACCGCTCTTGGAGCATGTGCTAAATAAATTCCTTTAACAAAGAGCATAACTGCATCAGAAGTAGGCTCAAAACCGTTAGAATAAAAACGGTGAGCATTAAAATCTAAATTTTGTTGATTGGTAACTATTAAATTTTTAAACGAAAACCCTAAAGCATAAGCTGTTCCGTTACCAGAGGCTTTTTTTGTAATAGCCGTTGTGTTATCATCAAACACTGCCAATGATAAAGCTCCTGCGGTGGTATAGTTTCTTGAATTAATAACAGCCGTATAGGTGTTTTTGCCTAAAGAAATGGTTTGCTCCATGGTGTCATTTAACCATTTAAAGGAAGGGTCGTTTAAAAAAGAATTGAATTTAACTAAATACCGTGCGTTGCTATTTAAGTTAGCTGAAATACCAAACAAATTATTGAAATAAGGATCCTTTACATTGGGCGCTATTAAAACACCGCCTCTGTTCACATAACTGATCACGGAATCTTTTTCGGGTGTGGTAAAGGTTGTAAGATCAAATTTAGAAGAAGCTAAAACAGTGCCGTAATTTTTGGCCACGTTTATATCTGTTGTAACAATAAAGGGAATACCCGCGGTTTTTAAAATGTATCTGGCTGAATACAGCTCGGCATCGGAGGTCTCCGCGTTTTTTAATGTAAGATCTAATAAAGCAACAACACGACTATTGGTTGTAGAATTAATTTGAGAAAACAGGGCAGTCTGAAATACCAATAAGTATATAACAATGACTGCCTGAACAAATTTTTTCATACTTAAAATTACGAAAAAACTTTTGATTGGTGTTTAATTGAATGTAAAAGAAATTTTACAACACGTCGTTCACACAGAAGTTAATTTTCGTTCTTGTGTTTCAATTTTATGCAGAAGTATAAAATTTATTTGGTTATAAAATGAAACTATTTTTTGATCTCAGTTAATTCACTTTTGCTCACAAACTTGCCATTTTCCTTATAACTTTCAACCTTTACGTTGCCAACTTCCTGGCTAAACCAATTGATGCTTTTAGCTCTAACAGTGAAGATCGATTTCATTTCAACGTCCTCAGATATCTTGTAACATTCAAAAGTTCCTGCAGGGCAGGTTACACTTTCTTTTGCTTCAATTTTACGATTAGTGATCTTTATATTCATTTTCATCATTGGCATTTCTGCACCGTCTTTTGATTTAAATGTAAACTTAATATCAGCATCCTTTAAACTACTGCCAATAACAAAGTCTGATGGTATTTCTTTGTCTGCACCTTCAACTGTCATTTCAAAATCTTTATAGGCTTCAGCTTGTTGTTGCGGCATCATCATCTTCATGTCAAAATAAAGTATCCCTTTGTGGCATCTAATACTAAATTCACTTTTATTACTCAATTTGCCTTTCTTATCATAGTTTTCTTGATTAGCAGTTACAGTTGCACCACTAATTGCCTTAGATACTTTTGAATAAGTTGTTTTTGTTGAACCGGTAATTTTTCCATCGTCGTTATACGAAGTCATTGTGGT
>JALHPG010000075.1 GCA_022842625.1 Bacteroidia bacterium
AATTAACTGCCGCCGAAAAAGTACCAACGCCGCTTCCAAATAATATGGAAACGTTATTTGAACCGGTGTTAGTAATTACTAAGTCTATTTTGCCATCTAAATTAAAATCTCCACTCCTAATGCAACTTGGTTGAGTACCTGCAGCATAATTTACCGGTAAAGCAAAAGTACCCGTTGGGCTACCAATTAATATTGAAACGTTAGATAAACTATTATTCGCAACGGCCAAGTCAATATTTCCATCGGCATTAAAATCGGCAGAGGTGCAAGATACAGGTTGAAATCCGGTGTTGAAATTTTGTGCCGCCGAAAAAGTACCGCTTGCACTTCCTTTTAAAATTGAAATATTATTTGAAGTTCTGTTTGTTACTGCTAAATCGGCATTACCATCGTTATTAAAATCAGCCGTGATAACTGAAGAGGGTGCTAAACCAACATTATAGGCAACTGCTGCTGAAAATGTTGCCGCATTATTCCCCATCAAAACAGCAATACTATTTCCTCCGGAATTAGCCGTTGCCAGATCCTTTTTACCATCGCCGTTAAAATCTGCCGAAGTGATTGACAAAACCGTATTACCTGCAACGTTTGTTACTGCAGGATTGAAGCACACCGGTGGTGTTTGCGCCATGATCACTTTCGATACAAAAAATAGTGAACCTGTGATGACAGCTATTTTAGTTAGTTGATTTTTTTTCATTGGATTTAGATTTTATTTAACAAAATTACATATAGCATTAAAGTCCATTTAAGCCCACTTGGCAAGCGCTCATTCTAAACAAATAAGTGCGCGAGATAAAAGGATAACTGCTAAAACAACAATTAGGGCATTTTTGCTATACTTTTTTAAGATGATTGATTGTCTTAGTTAAATTAATAAGCGTTCTCTTTGATCAACTTCTTAGTAACCGTATTACCCTTTTGTGTGATCTTTAAATAATAAACACCTTGCGGTAATTGATGCAGATCTAATTGGTTGGATCCTATTTTTAATTCTGCTGCTAAAATTAGTTTACCCATTACATCAATTAGTTGCAAAGCAGATAATTCGTCTACCTCAATATTTAATTGATCGGTTGCAGGATTTGGATAGAAATGAAAATTAAGATCGCTCAAAAAATTATGATCATACACACCTGTGCAAAGGCTTACCACCACAGTTGAAACATTACTGCCTGTGCAATTTCCGGAGCTGCCTGTTACTGTATAGCTTGTTGTAACAGTTGGACTCACTGCTATTAGATTAGAATTGGAAGCAGTATTCCATGTATACGTTGTTGCACCGGATGCAGTGATAGTTGTTGATTGTCCGGTACAAATAGTTGGATCGTTAACAATTGCATTAACTGCTAAGGTAGTTGTTGTAGCCACCAAGCATACCGTTGAGTTGGTACAACCCAATGTACTCGAACCCAAAACAGTGTAGGTAGTATTTACCATTGGACTTACAACAGGACCGCCACCAACAAACGTGTAGGTGTTAGCGCCGCCAGGAGAAATGGTGAATGAACTACCGGCACATATCGTAGCACTATTTGTTGTAATAAATGGCAGATCATTAATAAACACACCTGCGCTATTTGCGCCATCGGCTGCTACGGCCAGATCCGTTTTTCCGTCGGCATTAAAATCGTTTGATACTATTCCTCTTGGTTGAGTTGTTGAAAAATTTACTGCCGGTGCGAATGTTCCTGTTCCACTTCCTCGTAAAACAGAAATATTATTTGTTGCCACATTAGCCACGGCAATATCTAATTTACCATCGTTATTATAATCAGCGCTAGTAATGGCTATAGGTTGTGTGCCAACAGAATAATTTACTGCCGGCGCAAAAGTTCCGGTTCCGCTGCCTATTAAAACAGAAACACTATTAGCATAAAAACCTGCCGTTGCCAGATCTAATTTATTATCACCATTAAAATCTCCTGCAACAATAGAAGAGGGGCCAAGGCCAACCGAATAATTTACAGCTGCTGCAAAAGTGCCATTGCCATTGCCAATTAAAATGGAAGTGTTATTTGAATTTTGATTAGCAACCGCCAGATCAATTTTTCCATCTGTATTAAAATCACCCAAGGTTATGGAATAAGGAGTTGTTCCTGCGCCATAGGCTGTGCCTACACCAAAGGTACCGGTGCCATTGCCTAATAAGATTCGTATACCACCGCCACCACTATTAGCTATTGCCAGATCGGCAAAAGTATCTGCATTAAAATCGCCTGAAATAACAAAGCGCGGCGAAGAACCAACAGAATAATTTACTGCAGCTGCAAAGGTACCCGTGCCGCTTCCCATAAAAATTGAAATATTATTTGATCCTCCATTTGTAGTGACTAGATCAATTTTTCCATCGCCATTAAAATCGCCGGTATTAACACAAACCGGACTTGCCGCCGGCGAATAATTTACCGCTGCAGCAAAGGCACCTGTGCCATTATTTATTAAAACTCCCATGTTATTGGTGGTTAATTTAACCGTAGCCAGATCGGGCTTTCCATCGCCATTAAAATCGGCAGATGCAACAGAACTTAAATTTGAACCGCTTGCGCTATAATTTACCACAGGTTTAAAACAAACGTTGCTTAGTTGCGCGCTTACTTGTTCGCATAAAAATAAAGAGCCAAACAAGGCTATTGTAACATAATTGGATGCTGAATTTTTCATGAGATAGGTATTTATCTCTCAAAATTAGGAAGAACCCAAAAATTAAATTAACTGACTTGACGATCGCTTGAAAGCATTCAATAAGTGTGGTAAAAATCAGGACAACTGTTTTGGTTACAGTTTACTTAATAAGTCCAACACTTGTTCTTTTTTTCTTGTAGAAACGGGCACCGAATGATTCTCTTCTAAAAACAATTGTCCGCCATCTGCTTTATCAAATCGTGTTATTTTGGTGGTGTTTACCAGGTAGGAGTGGTGTGTTCTAATAAATCCGTAATCACATAACAGATCATCATATTCTTTTAATATATGACTCACCATTATTTTTTTTCCATTGCCAAAATAAAATACTGTATACGAACCATCTGCTTTGCAATAAATAATATCTTCTATTTTTACATAATGAATGATACTGCCATCGTTTAAAGCAATTTTTTTGTCTTTATTTTTTGAAGTGCCGGTGTGGCTTAAGATATCCCTTAATAATTTAACTTGCTGCTCCAGATCTTTATGCTTCATTTGACCGGAAGCTTTTTTTACACTTAAAACTAGTTCATCCGGATCTATTGGCTTTAATAAAAAATCAATGGCACTAAATTTAAATGCATTAACCGCATATTTATTATGAGCAGTTATAAAAACCAATTGAAAATTATAATCACCTATTTTTTGAACAAGATCAAAACCGGTTCCATCATCCATTTCAACATCTAAAAAAACAAGATCAGGTGTTCCTGCTTCAATCGCCTTTAGTCCGGCAGCAACGCCATCGGCCTGATCGACATGCGCAATTTGAGGGCAAAATTTATGAATGAGTTGCACTAATCCTTCGCGGATAGATGTATCATTATCTATAATTAAAACTTTCACGATCTATAAATAATTGGCAGACTTACAACAACTTTAAATCCATCTCCTGCTGCTCGGTTTTCAATAACAAAGCTAGCATTTGTTTTATATTTTTTATTTAATAAATACAATCGGTCTTTTATAATTTGAGTTGCCCTTGATGGATAACCTTTATGATTTTCATCCACATGAAGACCTTCACCATTGTCTTGTATCGCTATTTGAAGAATAGTGTCTTTTAAGGTAAAATCAATTGTAATTATGCCTTCAGAACTTTTGTTTTTAAATCCATGCTCAATAGAATTTTCAACAAAGGGCTGTAATATCATTCCGGGAACCAAGAGCTCACTGGCTTCAATTTTATCGTCAACAAAAAACTGATAAGAAAAACGATTTTCGGATCTTAGCTTTTGCAGCTCTAAATAATCTGTTAAAAAAGCGATTTCATTCTCTACAGTATCCATTTCGTTAAAGGTACTCTCTAATGACTGTCGCATTATTTTTGAAAATTTAGAAATAAAAGAGGGGACTTGATCTTTTTTATTATCTGCTAAGGCAAGATTTTGCAAAGAAGCTAATGCATTAAAGAAAAAGTGAGGATTCATACGCGCTCTATTTAAGCGTTGTTCAGTTTCGATGGTTTTTAATTCGTTTTTAATAATTGATTGGCGATAAAAAAAGATAATGATAATAATAATAAAATGGCTATTCCCGCAAATGAAAAAAGCGAACGTATTTGAAGTTTATCAATTTCTTTTTGTTGATTTAACTCACCAATTATTTTTTCATTTTCAACCTTATTGTACTTCTGCGCCAATTCATTAATGGCAGTGCTTTTTTCAACATTGTAAAGACTATCCTTTAGTTGCATAAAATGTTTTACACCTTCGTATGCCTTTATATGATTTCCTGCATCCTTGTTGTACTCATAAAGTCGCTCATAATATCCTAATCTGTAATATTGCACATTAATATAAGGTAAGGTTTGCTTTATAGAATCGAGATAAATAAGTGCATTCTCATTTTGACCTAAAGCACTTGAACAATCGCTATACTTCATATAGCTCATGATAATTTCTCCCGGCATTAAGTACTTTCTGTATTTTAAAGACTCTATACAATATAACAGAGCATTTTTATAATCCTTTTTTACATAGTATGAGTCGGAAATAGTATTTAGAATTCGGTTGGCTTTCATAAAATATCCTTTTTCCTTCATTAAATGAAAAGCTTCCTGCGCAAAGATGATGCAGGTATCAAGGTTACGTGGATCACTTTCTCTCAGATCAAAATAAATACTTGAAATAATACTTAATGCAATTAATTTGGGGTAGGGGTTTTTGATCTTTGGTAACAATTCCAAGGCTTTGTTTTTATACTTTTTTGCCTCTTCGTGTTGCAGATCATGTTCAAGCGCATCTGCCAATTTGCAATATGCCAGAATGAGACCATCTTCGTTCTTAATAATTCTAAAAGATTCAACCGACTCAATTAGATTTTCGATTGCCATTTTGTTATCACCGGCTCTGTAATACGTTTGGCCAAGATGGTAATAAATATTTCCCTTAATACTTGAATTATCTTTATCAACTAAAAGTTCATTTAAAATACTTATCGCTCTCTCAAAATCATTTTTTTGCTCGTAACCAATAGAATTGTATAATTGAGCCTTAATGGCAGTGGTTGTGTAATTTATTTGTTTTGATAAAGTTGATGCCTTTGAGGAGTAGTGTAATACAGAATCAGGCTGACCGTATTTTTCGGCATATAATACGGCAATTTTAAGATAGAGATCAGCCTTTTGCTTATCCTTTAAAACCGGCAATTCTGATTTTAACGCCTCTAATTCCTGGGAGATTAGTTTGGTGCTAAAAGCTAATAAACAAAAAATGAAAATATATCTTAAAAAACGCAACATAGATTAATTATAAATCAAATGTACATATTAAAAATATGAATTTTTAAACTGTGGGGTTAAAAGGAAAATACACTAACAAATCCCTTTTAGAAATAACGAAATTAACACGCGTTTATATAAAAATATTTCTGTGCTGTTATTTTTTTTCGCTCAAACGTTACTCGCAGAATTTTATTGTGTTTAAGAAATTAAATAAAAAATACCGCAAGTATGCCAGAGAATGAGCGTCTAACCTAATAATAAATAAACCTAAAACAGTAAAAAAATGAAAAAAACAGTTTTAATGCTTGCAACCGCAGGTGCACTTGTTGCCGGGATGGCTTCGTGCAAAAAAGAAAAAATGCCTAAAGAGGCCATTACACAAACTATAGATGTGAGTTTAACGGCAAATGAGAAGTATACATTTACCCTGCCAAAGAACTTGAGAGACGACGCCTATGAAATAACCGATCAGGCAGAGCATTACAGCGTAAGTGAAGTTGGTGTAAATACCGCCGGAGAAAGGGTGTTTAACTACACGCCTGCAGCCGGTTATGTTGGTAACGATCAGGTGGTGGTTTCAAATGATGAAGAAAAAGAGGCGCATAAGCCACATCCTAAAGGACCAAAGTTTGGTTTGCCACTCCCCGGCAAAAAAAATAAGAAACAATGTAAGGGTGGAGAAGAAGACCATTACATTATCACCATTAATTTTGTTGTAAAGGATACAAACACCCTGGTGAAATAATTCTTTGTTTTATTTATCACTAAAAACTTCCGGTGCTTGCCGGAAGTTTTTTTGTTTTAAACTCGTGGCAAGCGGAATTAAGAAATTTGAATGGTATCTGCTTGCTTTTTCCTTAAAAGCAGAATATTTATGTTAAATAAATACAAAAAGCTAATTGCATTTACGGCTCTTTATATTTTCTTTATACAATTTCAGACATTATTTATAAAGACTTTCTTTTAATACCTTTATTTTTGAATTAATTAAGACTTTGCAACATTGGCCAAATTATTTTCCTATAGCCTAAATACCTTACAGCAATTTACTATTAGTTTATTGGTTGTTGCTTTTGTTTCTATAGGCTGTTATTTATTAATTGATCTGATCAGTTATAAAATAGTAGCTCTGATCCTGTTGGTTACTGTTTCGCTTATAGCCATGCTATTTGATATCGCTCCTGTACTTTTTGCCGCATTCATAAGTGCCTTAACATGGGATTTCTTTTTTATACCCCCAAAATTTACCTTCTTTATTCAAAGTCCCGAAGATATTTTACTTTTTATTATGTATTTTATTATTGCGCTTATTCATGCGGTTTTAACCTATAAAATAAGACAATACGATAAGCTAGAACAAAAACGCGAAGAAAAAGAAAATACCTTAACGCTATACAACACCATCCTCAATTCTTTATCGCACGAATTAAGAACACCAATAGCAACTATCATCGGCGCAACCGATAACCTCCAATCGGGCAGTAACAATTTAACAGAGAATAATAAAACAGAATTGATCTCTGAGATATCTCAAGCATCTTTGAGATTGAACCGACAAGTAGAAAATTTATTAAACATGTCTCGATTAGAGTCAGGCACTTACCAATTAAAAAAAGACTGGTGTGATGTGAGTGAACTGGTTTATCATGTGGTTAAGCAATTAAAGGATGTAAGTAAGGAAAATAAAATTCAAATAGAAATAACGCCCTCACTTCCTTTATGTAAAATAGATTCCGGTTTGATCGAACAAGTTTTGTATAACCTAATTCAAAATGCGATCACTTACATTCCTAAAGAAGGAGCGATCAAAATCAACGCAAGCTATAAAAATAACCAACTCATATTTTTGATAGAGGATAATGGTCCGGGCTTTCCCGAAAATGAAATTTTAAATGTGTTTGATAAATTTTATCGACTGAAAAACACAAAAGCGGGTGGCACGGGTCTAGGACTTTCAATCGTAAAAGGTTTTGTAGAAGCGCATAAAGGCAAGATCATCCTTGAAAATAAACAAGAAGGTGGTGCTAAATTTACAATTACAATTCCCTGTGAAATATCTAATTTAAAAAGTGATTGAAAATGAATGATCAAACTGTTTTAGTTATTGACGATGAAGCTCAAATACGTAAGCTTTTAGAAATTACTTTAGAAAGTAATGGCTTTAAAGTAACTCATGCCACAACCGGAAAAGAAGGTTTGATCATTGCCGCCAATCATCCACCGGATCTGATATTGTTAGACATTGGATTACCCGATCAAAACGGGCAAGAAATACTTAAGCAACTCAGAGAGTGGTATACTAAACCTATTATTATGCTTTCGGTGCAAAGTGATGAAGAAAATATTGTAAAAGCTTTGGATAATGGTGCCAATGATTACTTAGTAAAACCATTTCGCACAGGGGAACTTATTGCAAGAATAAAAACTGCTCTTAGAAATTCAGAGGGGTTAATTGATCAAGTTGTAATTAAAAACAAGCAATTGCAAATTGATCTGGCAGCACGTGTTGTAAAAATTAATGATGAGATCATTAAACTCACATCTACCGAATATGATCTTTTAACGTTACTGGCTAAAAATGAAGGTAAAGTTTTAACTCATCAGTTTTTGTTGCGCCAGATATGGGGTCCGGGTTATGTCGAACAAACACAATACCTAAGAGTTTTTATTGCTCAACTTCGAAAAAAAATTGAGATAGATCCCAATTTACCGGAGATAATCTTAACAGAATCCGGTATCGGATATCGCTTTGTTTTAACGGTTTAAATCTTTATATTTTCTTTATACCTAGGTAAAAAGTTTAATGTTTTGCTTATGGTTTCTGTACGACCTTTGTATAGTATTATGCTAAGGTCATTTTTAAAAATAGTTAGTTTATTATTGGTATTAAAAACCACCATTTGTGTTGCTCAAAAAAACAACTCTACAGGTGTGTTTTTAAATGCAGATGATTTTAGGTCTAACAAAATTACTTATACTAAAGTTATCGGTGAAAAATACAGATTTCAATCGAATAATTTATTTAACACCTCTTTCATTAGAATAACTATTGGTGATTCTGTTTATAAACTAAAAAAGGATTATTTATTTGGCTTCAGAACAAAGTGGAATGTTTGTTATCGACTTTTTAAAAATGAAGAATATGAAATTATCAATCCTTGTGAAACAATTTTAATATACAGGAAAACAGTTTTGGCGGGATACAAAACCAATCAAGTCACTAAATACTTTTTTAGTCTTTCGGCGGATGCTGATATTTATCCTTTAACTAAATACAACTTAAAGCTTGCCACTATAGGAGATTCATTGTTTCATGATCAATTAGACAAATCCTTCAGAAATGATGAAGACCTTTTAGAATTCGACGCTTTTTATAAAATATACAAACTCAATAAAATTAAATTAAAATGAAAACAACAGCACTTGGTTTGGCACTAATAGCAAATACATTTTTTGCAAATGCACAAACAGATTCAATTCAAACACAAAAAATTCCATTTGATGGCATGGATCTGAGTTGGATAAACGGACAAAGCAGAGTTAAAAATTCGCCTTTGGTGATGACCGATAAAAAAACGGGGGAACTTATATTGGCAGGATCTATTTATGTAGATACCTATTACAATTACAACTTTGCTAATCCAATAGACAATACACAAACAAATTCATCATCTATTGGAAGACATAATGAGTTTCAGGTAAACCTTGCCAGCATTGGATTGGAAACAAATTATAAAAACATTATTGGTCGTTTAAATTTGCAATATGGCGCTATGCAACATATTGTACAAGAATTAGATGGTAGTGTAAATCACGGTAGAAATACCGGAACCGGTAACTTAAAATTTATTCGTGAAGCTGCTGCCGGATATCATTTTAATAAATGGTATGGCGTTAATATTGAAGCGGGAATTTTTATGAGTTATATTGGCCTGGAAAGTTATATGCTGCAAGATAACTGGAGCTATCAACGTTCAATGCCCTGTGATTTTACGCCTTTCTATTTTCAGGGTGCAAGAATACAAATGTATCCTACTAAAAAATTAAAACAAGAAGTATGGTTATTAAACGGATGGCAAACCTATAACAGTTTTAGTAAGTCACCAGGCATAGGAAGTTCAACTTATTGGCGACCAAAAGAAAGTGTACAATTGGTAATGAATTATTATTTGGGTAGAGATACCCAAAATCCTGATACATTAGGCAATCAATCCAACCGTATTCGTTTTCATCATGATAATAGTATTGTGTTACGTTACTACAATCAACCTGAATCAAAAGGAATTTCAAAATGTGCTTTTAGTATAAATTCACATTATGGTTTTCAAAAAGGCACAGATAAAGGAGATACAATTACAGCCAAACAACATTTTATGTATGGCACTTCTTTATCAAACAGAATATGGTTCAACAAAAACAAATTAGCATTAACCCTAAGAGGCGATTATTTAACCAACGGCGGAACGTATTTAGCGTTTTCTCCATCACCGGTAACGCCAAGTGCTTATTCTGACGGCTTTGCTTCTGATCCATACAAGGCTTTAGAGATCATGCAAGGAACTGCAACATTAGATATGATGCCAAACGAGTATGTGACCTTTCGTTTAGAATATGGATTCCGTCAGGCCAATATGCCATATTTTACAGGACACGGCGGAACAACTTCACCAAGTGGATGGACAAATGGACCAACAACAATTGGAACATGGAAACCTGATCTGCAAAAAACAGAAAACAGAATTACACTTGCCGTAAATATCAGATTATAAACAGGTCTATTTTTAATTAATAAACAACCTGATGACAATTTTAGTCTCAGGTTGTTTTATATTTACTTTATGAAGCATTTAGATTTACAAAAACTAACTTTCGCCGGTTTTCTGGTTTCAATAGGAATTGTTTTTGGAGATATTGGCACTTCTCCATTATATACCTATACCGCAATAATAGGCGATCAAACCATATCTGAATTATTGGCATTAGGAGGGGTGTCTGCTATTTTTTGGACACTTACTTTTCAGACAACGCTCAAGTATGTTTTTATTACATTAAGAGCAGATAACAAAGGTGAGGGTGGCATCTTTTCTTTATATACACTTATTCGTAAGTACAAAAGATGGCTGCTTTTCCCGGCCATTGCCGGCGGTAGTTTTTTGTTAGCAGATAGTATTATTACACCACCTATATCAGTTTCTTCGGCGATGGAAGGTTTAAAGCCTTCCTTTCCTGATATTCCTATCATGCCTCTGGTAATTGGTATAATTGTTTTGTTATTTATTATTCAACGCAAAGGCACTTCGTTTTTAGGTAAGATGTTTGGTCCGGTTATGATGATATGGTTCACGATGATCGCTATTCTTGGGCTTGGTGAGCTAATAGGGAATTTATCAGTTTTCAAAGCCTTAAATCCATATTATGCATACAAACTATTGTCAGAACATCCTGGAGGATTTTGGTTATTGGGCGGTGTGTTTTTATGTACCACAGGTGCAGAGGCTTTGTATTCAGATCTTGGACATTGCGGAAGAAAAAATATTCAGATCAGTTGGTTATATGTAAAGATCTGTTTGATCCTTTGTTATTTTGGTCAGGCAGCTTGGTTGTTAGATCATGTTGGCACAACTCTAACAAATGTTAGTCCGTTTTTTGGTTTAGTGCCTAGTTGGTTTATTTTTCCTGCAATTGCTATCGCAACATTGGCAACCATTATTGCAAGTCAGGCTTTAATAAGTGGTTCCTTTACCTTGGTGGCAGAAGCCATTCGTTTAAACTTATGGCCAAAACTAAGAGTTGTTTTTCCGTCTGATGAAAAAGGACAAATTTATATTCCGGTTATTAATTGGTTGTTGATGTTTGGTTGCATTGCCGTTGTATTGCTTTTTAAAGAATCAAAAAACATGGAAGCAGCCTTTGGTCTATCGGTAACATTAACAATGCTAATGACTACCATACTATTAGGTTTTTATTTACTAACTAAAAAAGTAAATAAAGTTTTTGTTTACATGTTATTACTTGTTTTTCTTACAATAGAAGGTGCTTTTCTAATTGCAAATCTTAAAAAATTTATGCACGGCGGATGGGTAACTTTGTTCTTGGGAATTTTGATATTTATAATTATGTATATTTGGTATAGAGCAGGTGAAATAAGAAAAAAATTGCAAAATTTTGTACCACTTGATCCATACATACCAATACTAAAAGAATTAAGTGAAGATGAAAAGATCCCGAAGTATGCTACCAATTTAGTTTACCTAACTTCTTCCAACAATAGTAATCAAATAGAAGAAAGAAGCATACATTCTATACTTTATAAGCAACCAAAACGAGCAGATGTATATTGGTTCGTTCACATTAATGTAGTAGATGAGCCTTATAAAATGACTTACAAAACAGACATCATTGCTAAGGAAGACATTGTATGGATCACGTTTAACTTAGGATTTAGAGTGCAACCCAGAATAAATCTATTATTCAGAAAAGTAGTTGAAGAATTGGTAAGGACTAAGGAAGTCAACATCAATAGCCGTTACAGTTCGTTAGATAAACACAATATTTCAGGCGACTTTAAGTTCGTTGTCATGCAAAGATTTCTTTCTTTCGAAAATGAATTATCATTTACAAACGATTTTATTTTAAGAGCTTACTTTCTTTTAAAGAAAATAAGTTTGCCTGATGAAAAAGAATATGGTTTGGATTACAGCAACGTTGTTATAGAGAAGTCGCCGCTTATACTTAGCTCACCTAAAAATATAAACTTACTTAGGGAGTAATGTTTTGCAATGATGAAATTTATATTTAATAAATTCTAAAAAAATAAGGTTTACCAATACGAAGTATTGCAATTGCAAAGGTATAACGAAATACTTCCCCATCCCAATTGGATAGAAAGGATCGTTAGCCGGCTGTTATGCCTAATGTTGACAAACTGGGTAGACCTTCGGAAACTGTTGCTGATGATGTATTATTTAGTAGATAGATTAAAAGATAAATTACAGATTAAAAGATAGAAATTAACGGACTGTAAATAATTACTCTATTTAAAGCCTTTAGAACAACTCTCTTTAAGGAAAGATTTTTCGACTAGTTATTGTTTTAAAAATTCTGCACGATCAAAAAGTAAATTGGCATTCCAATTGTAATATTTATTGGGAAAGTTACAGCTAGAGCCATAGGTAAAAATAATCCCGGGTTAGCTTTTGGTACTGTTATTTTCATGGCGGCAGGTACCGCAATGTAAGAAGCACTGGCTGCCAAAACCGCAAAAATAAATCTGTTGCTTATATCAGATGTTACAATGGAACTTAACATGGCAAAAATACAACCGTTAACTAAGGGAATAATTAAAGCAAATAGAAAGGGGAATACACCAAATGCAAAGAACGATTTTAATTTACGTCCACTTGTAATACCCATGTCTAATAAAAAGATGGCCAAAAAACCTTTAAACAGATCGTTTGTAAACGGCTTAATTCCTTCGGCTTGTTTGGCATTTGCAAAATAGCCAATTACCAAACTCCCAAGAATAAGTAATACGCTGCCATTTGTAAGCGAATGTTTAATTACTGAATTTTTTTTAATGCTTGTAGGTTCTTCTTTATTAAAAATAGAAATTAATACCAAGCCAATTATAATTGCCGGAGATTCCATTAAAGCCATAATAGCAACCATATGTCCATGAAGATTTAGTTGTTGAGCTTCTAAATAAGAAACAGCCGTTACAAATGTTACGGCACTTACCGAGCCGTAAGCGGCTGCAATGGCGCCGGCATCAAACACATTTAGTTTTCTTTTTAAAATAAAAAATGTGTATAATGGAATGAGAAAAGAAATGCTAATTCCAAATAACATCGACCAGGCAATTTCGCTGTTTAATGTTTCATGCGATAATTCCTGTCCTCCTTTAAATCCAATTGAAAACAATAAATAAAGAGAAATAAATTTGGATGAATTGGGTGGTATTTCAAGGTCGCTTTTTAAATAAACAGCAATTATGCCGAGTACAAAAAATAATAATGCGGGGTTGGTTAAATTTTCTAGCAGTAAATTAAAGTTCATGTTTTGTTTTTTTTTTTTGGTTTATTTTTTTTATTATCTCTCTTTTTCAAATTTTAGTCTTTCGCCTTTTTTTGTTTCATTAAAAATTCCGTTGTCATAAACCAAATTACCGTTTACAAAAGTTTTTACGATCTTACTTTGGAAGAGGTAATTTTCAAAGGGCGACCATTTGCATTTATACAAGATGTTTTCAGAACTTACTTTCCATTGGTTGTTTAAGTCAACTAAAACCAAGTCGGCATAATACCCTTCTCTAATGTACCCACGATCTTTAATTCTATAAATCTCCGCCACATTATGGCTCATTTTTTCAACTATCTTTTCTAAGGTGATCTTACCTTTATAATATAATTCGAGCATTACGGGAAGAGCATGTTGTACAAGCGGCCCACCGGATAGTGCCTGAAAGTAATTACCGTTTTTTTCTTCTATAGTATGTGGCGCATGATCGGTAGCAATTATATCCAGTTTATTATTTAGCAAAGCGGTTAGTAATCCGTTTTTATCTTTAACTGTTTTAATAGCCGGATTCCATTTTATTTTAGCCCCCGATCTATTATAATCTTTTACAGTAAACCACAGGTGATGAATACACGCTTCGGCTGTAATACGTTTTTCACGGATCGGTAAAGTGTTGTTAAATAAATTTGCTTCGGCTAAAGTTGAAATATGAAATAAATGTAAACGGTTATTGTGTTTTTTAGCGATTTCTAAAACGCGTTTTGTGGCAGTTAAACAGGCTTCCTCACTTCTTATTTCAGGATGAAATTTAAAGGGAATATCATCTCCGTATATTTTTTTGTAGGTTTCTGTATTTTTTTTAATAATGGCCTCATCTTCGCTGTGCAATGCAACTAATGTGTTTGTTCTTGCGAATAATTGTTCTAAAAAATCCGGATAGTTAGCCATTATCCCTTCATCATTATTAAAATACAGGCCATCGTCGGTAATGCCACAAATAGTTTCAGTATTAGTTTTTAATGCTTCCTCCAGATTATTTTTATTTATTCCCATAAAGAAGGAATAATTGGCTAAAGAGGTTTGTGAGGCAAGTGTATATTTTTCTTCTAATAATTTTTGAGTTAATGTATTCGGTATCGTGTTTGGCATATCCATAAATGACGTTATGCCTCCGGCAACTGCGGCCTTAGATTCTGAATTAATAGTTGCTTTGTGGGTTAGCCCGGGATCTCTGAAATGTACCTGGTCGTCTATAATACCCGGCAAAAGATATAAACCTGCTGCATCAATAATTTTTAAATTTGGATGTTTTAAAGAAATTGAATTAGAAATTTTTTCTATTCTTTGGTTTGTAATTAATACATCTCCGGTTTTTTCTTTTCCTTCATTAATAATGTAGGCGTTTTTAATTAAGATCTTATTCATTACTTAAAATTATGGATTACAGAAATCACAATAAGTTGGATCTTCTTCCATTTTATTATGGGGAAATTTTTTTTCTTCAATAAAACTGCAGGCTTTGCATTTGTATTCAAATGATAAGGTAGATCTAGTTGGAAGTCTGCATTGAGCGCATGGTAAGCCGGGTATGGCATTTGTAATTCCAAAGCCGGGAGTTTGACAGCTAGGGCAGGAGGAATTAATTTTTTCTGATAATTTTTTTGCGGCATCGGCAATTACCTGCATCCTAGTTGGGTTGTAAAGCGCGCGCATGTCGGTTTCAACATAAACAGAACCGTATTTATCATGTAATTTTAAAAATGCACTCTTTAGTGAAATCCAATCTGTAATTCCTTTTGTTATTTCAATATTCTCTGATTTGGATTTTCTAATAATTAAAGCATGGTCGGGAAATTTTACGTTTTCTGAAAATTCGATCAATTGTTTTACTGATTTAATTTCCTCGCCATTAAAATTTGTATTTAAACTTAATTCCCTTACCCAAATTTCTAAATTATTTTTTTTATCAATGAACATTAAAATTTCGTCGTCGGCATTAATAAATCCAATTGATGGATGCGGACCAAATGAGCCTTCGCTGGCAATAGCCATATCGCAATTTGTAAGGTCCATGGCCAGGTGACATTTTTTTCTAGCAGTTTCCAGAGGATCTTGAGATCTTTCAATCTCGCCGGTAAAGGTGCCTAATAGGTCGGTGTCAAAATCTTTCGGGGTAATACAGCTTACTCCAAGTTCTTTTTCAAAAATTGATGCAATTACAACTTCTTTATTATGTTTAGTTGCAATTACTAATTTTCTGCCTTCAAACTTTTTAAGAAGTTGATCGTGATTCATTTTTTAATTCGGTTAGCTTTTTAATCCTCCAATTTGATGTTAATTGTTCCGGTTATAATTAGTTTCTTATTAGATTTTAGCGCACTGTCAATAGCCTCGTTAACCAATACTTTTATAGAAAGTAATTCTTTAATTCGTCTCTCAGAATACAAAATATCACCGCCATAGACATGTTTTCTATGAAATTCTATTTTAGAATTAATTAGGCTTAATAACACTTCTTTAGCATTATCGGGAATAAATTTCCCATCAATTAATTTTAGACTGCTTAATTCATTCATACAAAAATCTGATTCTATTTTTTGTTTACCACAAAAACACCAAAACCTATATAATCGTTTCTATTTATAAACTGACTGTGAACGAGATTGAGGTTTTTCTCTTTAATAATACTTTCAAAGCGTTTTAAATAGTCAATACCTCGTCCATCTATTACATTGTCTATTTGAAAAAAATCTTTTCGCGCCTTAACCCAGTTGGGATCAAAATTATTTTCATTTCCGCTATAAAGTTTCGAAAGTTCCTTTAGATTACTAAAAATAGTTACAAAAATAACTGCCTCATTTGCAATATAATTTAAGGCGTGGGGGAAAATACCAAAAGACTCATAACTGCCATCAGTGAAAGACGATGAAACGTTTGCATCAATTACAATAAAGTTATATTCTTTACGTAACAATAGTCCGTTTTTAATAGCGTTTAAGGTGTCTCCACAAACTACATGCGCGTTTGGTATATTTCGTTTAGCCTCCTTAGCGTAATAGGGGTCAATTTCCCACATTTCAAGATAATCGGTTAAATGCGCATAATCCATAGTGGTTGTTGTGCCAATAAACCCAAAAAGATCAACAGCAATAATTTTTTCGGGTAACATCTTATTTGTCTTAAGCGTTTTTATCATAAGTTGCATTGCGCTAAAAGACCGATTTCTCATTAACTTTACGGCTAAATATCTAGTTAATTTTTGTTTTTTTACATAAATAAATTTTTTCACTTCCATAACTAATAGGTTATAAATTATTTTAATAACTAATAAAATTTATCTGACTTTCAATGATAATGTTTGAGCTTTCTTTTTCCATCTTTTTTCTGGCCTCAAAAAGATCTTTTTGAAGTTGTCTGATAATTGTCTCCTGCATTTTAATATTTTTTTCGTTATTTTGTTGCATCATTTTTTTTTCATGATACTTTATTTTAACGTGTATCATTTGAGTGATCAAGTCTAAGGTGTCTGCGGGACTATAGTCGCCTTGCATTAGTTGTATAGTCATGTTTTTAGGGTTTAAATTGGAATTGTTTTATTTTTTATTTTTGTATCAAATAATTTATTTGAGGCTACAATTGGTATTGAATTTATTGGTAGCTCATAACCGATTTTATCGGTTACTGCATTTACCACATCATTAAATAAAAGTGCTTTTGATTGTGCGGTAATAACACTATATACCTTTTCTGAAAAGGTGTTGTTTTCTAGTTCATAAGAAATATTATTTTCATCAATCGAAGCAGATGCAATTTGTTTTTCTTTAAGCAGATGCATAACCAGATCTTTAGCATTTTGTTCTTTATTTAAATAGATTATAATATTTACCATATTTAGTACAAG
>JALHPG010000076.1 GCA_022842625.1 Bacteroidia bacterium
ATTAGTAAACGGTAACCATGTTTGAACGGGTTGTATGTTATTTAAATTTTGAACATCAATAGATCGAATTGGAAAACTCTGTGTTTCATCACAAAAAATTAAATATTTACCATCTTGCGTTAACATACTAGAATGATTAAATGCGCCGCTTCCGGCATAACCGGTGTATGAACCAATTTGCGAAAGTGTATTGTTTGCGTTGAGTTTTAAAACATACAAACCATGATATCCGCAAGAAGCATAAATGGTATCAGTTCTAACAAACATATCATGCACGGTATTAATTAATGGAATATCTTGTTTTATTTCGCGCAACAATACAGGTGCTACTGGGTTTGCCAAGCTATAAATGTTCATAGGCGATGATATTCCGGTTGAGTAAGTTGCCAAACCTATGTACATTTTATCTTGTTCTATAAAAATTGTGTGCGCCCGTTCAAAATAAGTTTTGTCGTCATGCACAAGTGTAACTGTAGCAGGTAAAGTACTCATATCAATTATTTGAAAGGTGTTGGGCGATGCTTCATCACAAACCACATAACAATAATTTTGATAGGTTTTTGCCTCACGATTGGTTGCCGAGCCCCTTCCGGGAACAAATGCACAAACACTTGGGGTTGAGGGAGAGGTAACGTCAATAAAATAAGTACCATTACTTCCACACGCAATAGCATATTCTTTATTTGTGTTTGTTTGATGCCAGCCCCAGCAACCTGCATATTTCCTGCCGTCGGGGCCTATAGTTAACGTGCTTGTATTTGGATCGATCAAACTTAACAGATCAATATTTTGGCTTGGATATGTTTGCCCTAAAGAAAACAGAGTTTTTAAAAACAAAATATAGACCAAGATCTTTTTCATGAACAAATATTATGATAATTAAATTTACTCTTTATAAATTACTAAAACAAGGCAGTTAAACCGAAGTGAATTTTTCCGTTTCTTAGATCAAAACCGTTGTTAAATTGATTACCTAAAGCATAATTTAAAGTTAAGATACCGGCTTTAGTTTCAAAATTAATTCCGGCTCCAACACTCATAGGCATATCGTTTAAATAAGCAGTGTTGCTGTTGTTTTCATACCAGGCACCTTCAGCAAATAATAACAAGTTAGAGTTTTGTGAAAATAAAAAACGGTATTCTACAGTTGGTATAACATAGGTAGATGCAAAAATACTTTCTTCGTCAAAACCTCTTAATGTTCTTAAACCTCCAATTCTAAATAATTCATTTTTAAAAATGGTTGAATTTCCAAAAATTGTAGCTCCTTGCACACCCAATTTTAAAACATTATTTCTGCGCAACTGAATAAATAAATTTACGTCTCCCTCAAATTGATATTGAGTTGAACGCAATAATAAATTTTGGTAAGCAAGGTCGTTTACATTAGCGTTTTTCTTAATAGTTCTATTCCCGGTTTGGCCGGTTAAATTAATTGCAAATCCTTTATGAGGATTAAATCGATAGTCCAGTTTCTCGAAATTTAAACCTGCACCGTATGATTGAGTTGTGATATCAGCATAATCGGGCAGGGTACTAATAAATTTTAATCCGGTTGTTGAAATAAGATTGGTGTTACGTTGTTTGTAAAAGATCTTAAAATTATTTAAGCCTTTAAAATAATATTGCAAACCAATGTTGTTGTTAATATCAATAAAGGAGGTATCTCTTCTGTAAATTTTTAACGAATAATCTGTTCCTACCGGCGTGCCAAATAAATAAGGATAAATAATACGGCCTTTAAAGTCTTGCGTTTGTGACTGTAAACGTCGCCATTCCAGATCAAAGGTTTCGCCGTTCCTAAAAACACCGTTAACCACCTTTAATTTTACATCACCGGTAATTACTGTTTTTTTTGTTGTGGCATCAGGAAGTAATCCAATAATACCATCAAATTGCGACGAATTTTTTTTATCTAAAAATAAAATAAGCTTGTTTGTTTTATCGGTTAACCTTACTATTTGAGTTTGTTTTTCAAACACAAAAGGCAGCTGTTTAATTTTTTGAGATATTCCCTTAAGCAGTTCTTCATTATAAGGCATATTTTCTTTTACGGATAAATAGCGGTATAAAAACGACTTTTTTACTTTGGCTGTACCAATAATTGTAACTGAATCTATTTTAAATAATTTGTTTTTAGAAACATTTAAAACGGCCTTTAATTGTCCGTCTTCTGTTATAATGCTATCCATTTTTACAGATACAAACGGGTATCCGTTGTTTTCGTAATAAGAAATTATTTTTTCGAATGTTTTGCTTACCTCTTTATATTTAAAAGGGTTATTAAAAAATAATTTTTCACTTATGCCAAGCTTAGAGGCAAGAGTAGGATTAAGGTTGCCAAGTTTTAAATAGGCCAGTTTATATTGTTGATTTTCTGAAATGTAGGCAGTTACCAAATTACTGTCACTAATGGTACTGTCAACACTGGCCAATAAATAACCTTTGTTTTGGAGCGTTAAAACAATATTATTAGTTTCTTTTATTGCATTAGCAATGGAGTTGAATTTTTTTTGATAGTTCAGTTTTGAGATCACACTCTTTTCTGAAGCGGTAATTACCTTAAGGTTTACAGTTTGCCCGTTTGTGATTAACAAACAAAGGGTAAAACACAATATTAAATATATGGTTGTTATCTTCAATAGTTAGTACAACGTATATTTAAAAAATTAGTATATTCGTTACTTTAATAACTACAAAATTAACAAAATCATGCGTAAAATTTATTTTCTGGCTTTAGGTGCTTTTTTTGCTTTAGGGTTATTCTCACAATCGAGTCTTACTTTAACAAGCACACATTTTCCCTCAAGTGGAGACACCTTGCGGTATTCCAATGCAACGGTTGCATCCGTAGGCAATTATACCCAAACAGGCGCTAATTTTAATTGGAATTTTGCCAATTTAGTGTTTACTAGTCAAGGTCGCAGAGATTTTGTTCCTTCTTCGCAAACACCCTATTTTTTGTTTTTTCTTTCATTTACAGGCTTTGCGGAAAAGATCTCAGACGCTTTAGGGGCAGGACCATTAACCATCAATGATTATTATAATTTTTATAAAAAACAAACTACTCCTGTAAACGCTTTTATTGCTGATGGCAGCGGAATGACCTTTAGCAGCATACCTGTTCCAAATTACTATTCAAATAAAGATGAGATGTATGTATTCCCTTTAACGTATCAAAAATACGACAGTACTACCTTTAAATTTTCAACGATTTCTAATTCACTCATTCCAATTACTTATTCCAAAACTGGTTTCCGCATATCCCAAATAGATGGTTGGGGAACAGTTACAACCCCTTTTGGTACCGAAAATTGTTTGCGTATGGTAACCACTCAATATTCACAGGATACGATAAAAAACACCATTGTTCCTTTTCCACTTGGTTTTCCTAACAACCAGCGCAGTTACCAATGGTTAACCACTACAAGTAAAATTCCATTTTTAGAAGTAACCGGCAGTTTAATTGGCAATAATTTTACCCCAACCACAGTTCGATACAGAGATTCTTATCAAAATCCTAATGGCCTTAATGAGTATTCAGATTTAAGTGCTATGCAACTGTACCCAAATCCGGGAAAAGACAAATTGTGGCTAAATTTTAACCGTAAAGGTGATTTTTTAGTTGAAATTTTAGATCTAAGTGGAAAAACCATTAAAAGTGGTAACTATAACTCCGATAATGTCGGTCAATCCATTGATATAATTGATTTAAGCCCATCAGTTTATGTTATTAAAGTAAGCGAAAAGCAAAAAACTTTTTATTATAAATTCATAAAAGAGTAGTTTACCTAAATATTTATTTTTTTTAATTTAATAATTCTATTATTTTCGCAACGTATAAAACTTTAAACTATGTCAAGTCACGATAATCACGATAATCATTCAAACGAACCAAAAGCAGTTTCGTTTACAGTACCATTTATTTTAGCATCTGTTACTTTAGTACTTATTTTTTTATTTTTAAGTCTGTGCGATCCAAAGAAGCACGGTGAGTGTGAGTGTAAAGACGATTGTTCAAAAGAGTGCATGGAAGCTTGCGAAAAAGGTGACCATAGTTTGCACCCTGCTGCAGCAGGTCATGATGCACACGCAACCGAAGCGAATGAGCACCATGTAGAATCAAAAGATACTATGGCAGTAGAAACCCCGGTTCCAACAGCTACAGATTCAACACATAAAGAAGTAGCTCCTGAAGCACACCATTAATATTTAATATTATTTCTATTTAAAAGCCGGCTCATTGAGTTGGCTTTTTTTTTGATGAATAGTTTTGTTTAGGCAAGAATTAGTAATAAAGAAATCAAATCACATTTGACTGTAACGTTTTAGGTTTGTGATGCAAACCCTTTATCCTGTCTAACTTCCGAGTATCCTTTATAGCTTGTAAGTTGAATAAAGAATGTTTATTTTTACTTTTATCACTATCTAATCTTTTCAATTAGAAGTAAGGATTTAGATAACACAATTTATAAATTTTTAAAAATAAACATGAAACTATCTTTAATTAAACCAGCAGCACTTAAATATTTTAAGGGGTTAACAATTAGTTCACTTTTAGTATTTAGTTTTCAATCTGTAGCACAGATCACCGAAAAAAATTATAAAGTTTACTCCGTAAAAGCCGGGAAAGAAGTAGCCTTTAATGATATTGTGGAGGATATGAAAAATTACGATGTTTTGTTTTTTGGAGAAGAACATAACGATTCTGTAACACACTTTTTAGAGAACAAGATGTTTGAATCTCTTTATGGTAAATATTCAAACAAAGTGGCTTTATCAATGGAAATGTTTGACAGAGATGTGCAAGTTGTAATGAACGAATATTTAAAAGGAGATATTCGTGAGAAAAATTTCAACAAAGATGCGCGTGTTTGGAGTAACTACAGAGATTACAAGCCAATGGTTGAATTTGCAAAGAAAAATCAATTAGATGTGGTTTGTGCCAACGCAGCTTCACGTTATACTAATTTAGTTGGACGTAAAGGACAAAAAGCATTAATGGCATTACCGGAAGATTCAAAAAAATATTTTGCACCATTGCCTTACGATACAGCTACCGGAAAGTATTATGATAAATTAATGGGTCTTTCTAATCACGAACCTGCTAAGGCAACAAAAGACACTTCAAAAAAAGCACCTTCAAAAATGCCTTCAATGGGAAGTTACAATCTTATTTTAGGTCAATCGCTTTGGGATGCAACTATGGCATATTCAATTTCTGAATATTTAAAAAAGAATGCAGGTAAAATGGTCATGCAAGTAAACGGAAGATTTCATAGTGATGAAGGATTTGCAGTTGTAACGCAATTAAAAAAATACAGCCCTAAAGCTAAAACATTAATTATTTCAACGGGTAAAGATGAGTCGTACCCAAATATTGATTGGAGTAAACATAAAGATCAGGGCGATTATATTATCATGACCGATCCGAAAGTGCCAACCACGTATAAAGATTAATTTTTATATCATTAAATTATTATCCACTATTAATTAAGTTAATAGTGGATTTTTTATTTTGCGCCTAGTGATTTTCATCACTTTTTTTATAAACCGTCTTATTAAATAAAAAAATAATTATTAGCTCTAAATTTCTCCGTAACTTGGTATCACTTTTATTTCACAAATAGGTGATCACAAAAAATGAACTCCAAAAAATCTAAATCAAACAAACTTACTCGTTTTTGGAAGTTGCTTGGTCCGGGTTTAGTAACCGGGGCAAGTGATGATGATCCATCAGGCATTGCCACTTATTCACAAGCAGGAGCCGCTTTTGGGCTTTCAACCTTGTGGACGGCAATTTTAGCTTTTCCGCTTATGGCTGCAATTCAAAAAATGTGCGCTAAGATTGGATTAGTAACGAAACAAGGCTTAACCGGTACGCTTAAAAAGCATTACCCAAAACCTATTTTGTATGTGATGTTGGTATTTAGTTTCCCTGCTATTGTATTGAATATTGGTGCAGACATTGCCGGTATGGGTGCCGTTGGAAATTTATTATTTCCATCTATTGACGCCACTTATTTTAGTGTTGTTTTTACGGTTATACTATTGGCATTGATCATTTATCTTCCTTATCAAAAGATCGCAGCTATTTTAAAATATTTATGCATTGTAATGATAGTTTATTTTATTGTTCCGTTTTTATATAAACAAGACTTTAAAGAAATTCTAAAAGCAACATTTATTCCAACCATACGATTTGATAAAGAGTTTATTGCAATTCTTGTTGGTATATTAGGTACAACAATATCACCATATCTTTTTTTCTGGCAAGCTTCAGTTGAAGTGGAAGAAATGAAAAGCAGAAAAAAACAGTTGATGGTTAACAAAAAGATAATCAATGATATGAAACAGGACGTTGATTTTGGGATGTCTTTTTCGGGTTTAGTAATGTTTTTTATTATTCTCACCACAGGCACAGTGTTGTTTAAAGCAGGCGTTCATCAAATAGATACAGTTGAGCAGGCTGCTATGGCTTTAAAGCCATTAGCGGGTAATATGGCCTATTTACTTTTTGCAATTGGTGTAATTGGTACGGGACTAATTGCTATACCTGTTTTATGCGGATCGGTGTCCTATATTTTTGCCGAAACTTTTGGATGGGAGCAAGGTCTTGATAAAAAGTTTCATGAGGCTAAAGCTTTTTATATGATCATAGCCATTTCGCTTGTACTTGGCTTGTCTTTAAATTATATTGGCATTTCGCCAATTAAGGCGTTAATATATACCGCTGTTCTTTATGGATTAACTGCACCGGTATTGATCGCCATCATTCTTCATATATCTAACAATAAAACAATAATGGGAGAGTTTGTGAACTCGAAAACAACAAATATTTTGGGTTTTGCAGCTTTAATTATTATGACCGCCGCTGCCGGAGCATTAATTTATCTTACAATAATCTAATTATTAAAAAATTATTTTTTACGCTCACCGATTTGTTGTCTCCACATAGCGAAGTATAAACCCTTTTCAGCTAATAGCTCATCATGTTTACCTTTTTCAATAATATTGCCCTGTTCTAATACAAAAATAGTATCAGCATGCATGATGGTTGATAAACGGTGGGCAATTAAAATAGTTATCTGAGTTTTAGTGGCACTTAGGTCTCTTATTGTTGATGAAATTTCTTCTTCTGTTAAAGAATCTAAAGCAGAAGTTGCCTCGTCAAAAATTAATAATTTAGGATTCCTTAATAGTGCTCTGGCAATTGATAAACGTTGTTTTTCTCCACCACTTAATTTTATACCGCCTTCGCCAATAGTAGTCATAATGCCATCTGTAGCACGATGCAATAACTTCTGACAGGCAGCTTTGTTTAAAACGGCAAGTATTTCATCATCGCTTGCAGTTGGTTTAACGAATAATAAATTATCTTTTATGGTGCCACTAAACAATTGCGAGTCTTGCGAAACCAAACCCAATTGCATTCTTAATTCATTTAAATTAATGTCGTTTGAATCGATGTTGTTGTATAGCACCTGACCTTGATTAGGTTTATACAGACCTAATAATAATTTTACGAGGGTTGTTTTTCCGCTGCCGCTGGTACCAACAAATGCAATGGTTTGTCCGCTTTTAATATCAATATTAATATCTTTTACGGCATAGCCATTACTCGTATTGTGAGCAAAAGATACATTTTTAAAATGCACTTCTTTAATTTCACCAAGGGTGGATGGGCTTACAGGCACTTCTTCTGACGGGGAATTCATTAGCTTAGAAAAATTGTCCATACTTACTTTTGTTTCGTTGTAAACAGTTATTACGTTTCCAAGTTCTTGCAGAGGATTAAAAATAAAGAATGAAAAGAACATAAGGGTGATAAGGTCTCCAACTTTTATTACCCCATTAAAAACAAAACTATATAAGGTAAAGATCAGTGCAGTTCTAACTAAATGAACGGTTGTGCCTTGTATAAAACTTAAAGAGCGCACGAAACGTACTTTTTTTAATTCTAAACTTAAGATCTTTAATGTGTTTTTATTTAAACGTTGTTCTTCCTGTTCTACCAAACCTAAACTTTTTACTAATTCAATGTTTCGTAATGATTCTGTAGTAGCGCCCGCTAAAGCGGTCGTTTCGCCTAAAATTTGTTTTGAGATCAATTTTATTTTTTTTCCTAAAAACGAACTGATGCTTGCAATAATAGGTACAGTGGCAAGATACATTGGTCCGAGTAAGGGGTGAATGTTCATGGCGTAAATAAAAACAAAAACAATACCTATTAGCGATTGAAAAATTAAACTGATGAACAAGTTCACAAAACGTTCAGTATCGGATTTTACTTTTTGAAGTTTACCCAAAGTTTCGCCGCTGCGCTGGTCTTCAAAATCTTTGTAGGGTAGTGAGAGTGCTTTTTTAATGCCATCGGTGTACATTTGTGCGCCGGTGCGTTGAATAACAATATTGGTAAAATAATCCTGAAAGTTTTTAGCAATACGCGACATTAAAGCTGCGCCAATTGAAAGCAAAAGAAATACCAGAATAGCTTTTGTAAATTCGCTAAAAGTGGCACCAATGTGCCAGTAATAATCCGAGCCCTCCTCAACATGAGCAGCGCTGAATTTATTAATAAGTTTACCGGTAATAATTGAATCGCAAAGAGAAAAACACTGATTGATGGTTGCTAAAACTAAAGCAATTATTAATAGTTGTTTATGTTGTTTTAAATAATGTAATAGTAATTTCATAAATAAGAGAACAAAGGTATAAACTTTTAGTTGATACCTTTTATTCCGTTATATTTTAAGATTTTTTGGTTTTAGTTTTTATTGGGCATTCCATCCGCCATCAATAGGAATGGCAGTGCCTGTAATGGTACTTGAAGCCTCTGAAGCTAATAATAAAGCCATTTGTCCTAAACTTTCAAGACTAACAAATTCCTTAACGGCTTGTTTGTAAAGCATTACTTTATTTACTACATCATCTGCACTCATGTTATGAGCTTTTGCCTGATCGGCAATTTGTTTTTCAACTAAAGGTGTTTTTACATAACCCGGGCAAATAGCGTTACATGTAATGTTAAAAGGAGCACCTTCTAAACCTAAGGTTTTTGTAAATCCAACAATGCCGTGTTTACTGGCAACATAAGCACTTTTAAATTCAGAAGCAACTAAGCCGTGAGCAGAAGCAATGTTAATGATCCTTCCAAACTTACGTTCTTTCATTCCGGGCCAAACAGCTTTGGACAAATAAAAAGCGGAGGTTAGATTGATGCCAATAATTGCATTCCATTTATCATCCGGAAAATCTTCTATCGGAGAAACATGCTGAATACCGGCGTTATTAATTAAAACATCAATTTTTCCAAATTTAGAAATGCCGTCGCTCACCATTTTTCTAAGCTCTTCGGGTTTAAGCATGTTCGCATTGCTAAACATTACTTCAATTCCAAATTCTTTACCAACATTGTCGGCAATTTCCTGACCGTTAGACTCTAAACCATTAAAAATAATGTTATAGTTTTTAGTTTTAGCGAATTCGCGTGCTATTCCTAAACCAATACCGCTGGTGCTGCCTGTAATTAAAACTGTTTTTTGCATAATAAAAAATATATGATCAAATCTAATAAAGATTTTTACCTTATTAAAGAGTTTGTTGCTTAGTTAATTATTATTTATCAAAATCATATCTATAAATTGGGTCAATGTCACCCTTATCATCATAAACAGCCTTTAACTCTGTTATCAAACCGCTGTTTAAACCATATACCCAGCCATGGATCTGGACATTTCTTCCGTCATGCCAGGCCTTTTGAACTATTTTTGTTTCGGCTAAATGTTGAACTTGTTCAATTACATTTAACTCAGTTAACCGATCCGACCGTTTATCAAGATCCTCTATTTGTTCCAGTTCGGCTCGGTGTTTATTAAACACATCCTTAATATTTCGGAGCCATTTATCAACCAAACCATAGGTTTTATTTGTCATAGCAGCCCTTACACCTCCGCAACCATAATGACCGCAAACAATAATATGTTTTACTTCCAATACATTAACAGCGTATTCTAAAACACTCATTAAATTAAAATCGGTATGAACAACCATGTTTGCAATATTTCTATGAACAAACATTTCGCCACTTTCTGTGTTGGTTACTTCATTGGCGGGAACACGACTATCGCTGCAACCGATCCATAAATAATCAGGTTTTTGACCTAATGATAGTTTCTTAAAATATTCAGGGTCATCAAATTTTTTTTCTAATGCAAATCTCCTATTTCCGTCAATTAATTTTTGATAAGCTTTATCCATAATTTTAATTTTTATACTTAATTAGTTCAATCTCTACTTTTCTTTGCCGTATTAATAAAATTATCAATGACATCTTTAGAATCTCTGTTTATTTTTTTATTGATACTTGCGTCTATTATCACCTTACTCTCTGGTTTAATGGTATTAAAAAAATTAATTAAGTAGCCTTTATTAAAAAATGTCACATGCTGCGGTAGTTTTATTAAATAGTATAACTTCCCATCGATAACATCACTGCTCGCTTCAAATGAGAATTTAATGTTATCGCGAATAATATATATAATAGAAACTATAACTCCGGCGCAAACTCCTTTTAATAGATCGGTAACAAGCATGACACCAATGGTAATTACAAAAGGAATAAATTGTTCGTAGCCAAATTTCCATTGCTCTTTAAAAATTGCCAGTTTTGTTAATTTAAAACCGGTCATAATTAAAATTGCAGCAAGGCAAGCGTTGGGGATTAATGCTAATAAATTAGGTAAAAGTAACACACTAATTAAAAGTAAAAATGCATGAATAATAGTTGATAGTTTGGATTTAGCTCCGGAATTAATATTTGCCGAACTACGAACGATAACTGAAGTAACAGGTAAAGCGCCTAAAAAACCAGACGTTATATTGCCAATTCCTTGAGCTAGTAATTCTTTATTTGTGTTGGATTCGTTTTTGTCAGGGTCTAATTTATCAACCGCTTCAATTCCTAAAAGTGTTTCTAAACTGGCAACAACTGCCAAAGTAAAAACTATAATCCAGAATGCACCGGTGTTTGCGTAACTAAAATCAGGGAAAAATAAATTAGCTTTTAAATCGGCAAAAGAAGAAATAATTGGTAAGTTAACAAGATGAATGCTTTCAATAGCCAGTAAAGAATGAGATTTAAAAGCAAGGGTAAGTAGAATACCAAAAACAACTGCTAAAAGTGGACCGGGTAAATTTGATAAAATTTTATTCTTTTTATAAAATGGTTTTTCTGCAATTATTAGAACCGCAAATGAAACCAAGCCGATAACAATTGCACCCGGAGTAATAAAATTTATCATATGAAATAATTCGGTAAATGAATTTTCCCCATCTAATTGTATAAACTGTTCGTCTCCTTCCGGATCTTTATCATACCCAAACAAATGAGGGATTTGCTTGATAATTAAAATAATGCCAATACCTGCAAGCATTCCTTTTATGACTGCATTTGGAATATAGTTACCTATAGAACCCGCTTTTAAAACACCTAAGATCAATTGAAAAACACCGGCAAAAACAACTGCAGCCAAAAAAGCCGGATAGCTGCCTAACTGACTTATTGAAGCAAGCACTATAGCAGTTAGCCCGGCTGCTGGGCCGGACACACTGTATTTGGATCCGCTAAAAATAGTGACTAAAATTCCACCAATAACTCCTGCAATGATACCCGAAAATAATGGAACCTTGCATGCCATTGCAATTCCTAAACATAGTGGTAACGCTACCAAAAACACAACAACTCCAGCCTTAATATCGGCCAATAAATTCTTTTGAAACATAAATCTTTTTAAAATTAAATTATAATACAACAGTATATTGTATTAGACTTTGTGAAAAATTAAAATTAAACTAACTCGGGAGGGGGAGAGTAAATTTCCGAATTAGGAGTAGAATAACTTTTTTCCTTATGATTTTGAACCTTGATCGTTGTCATAGAATTATTCTCATATAATTTATGAAAGCTATTAGGATGCCATTTTTCAAGATCATCTTTTTCATCAGCATCGCCTTTTTCACTCTCCTCCGACGATTCTTCTTCTATATCCGGTGAATAACAAATAGAATCGCTTACAGACGTTGTAAATAATATAATATCTTTTAAGCAAAAGAAACTTGCTAAAAAAAGTAGTATTATTAAAAAAAGTGTTTTCATTATTATAAAGTCTGGTAAATATATATAATTTACAGCTTACAGCATAAATTTTAAGCCTAATTGCTTGTAAATAGATTTTCTAAAATGTGAAATGCTTTAAATTGAAAATATAGTGTTATTGTTTTGTTATTTATTTGATTAGGTCTTTTAACCAAGTTATTTGGCAATTTTTTTTATTTTTACCCATGCAAACTAAATTATTCGGGTATATAACCTTACTACTGTTTTCTTCTTTTTGTGTTAGATCACAAACTATTCAAGAAAAATCGATCAAAAAAAATATTACCTTTTTAGCTTCCGATAAATTAAAGGGTAGAGGCACCTCTTCGCCAGAGGAATTGCTTGCGGCTAATTTTATCGCCGAAAAATTTAAAACACTTGGCCTAACTCCATTTAATAATTCCTATTTAAAATCGTTTTCTTATAAAAAGAATCTTAATCCGCACGACACTTCGGTAGTTAATATTGCAGAGAAAAAGGCAAATAACGTTGTTGGTTTTATTGATAATAAAGCTCCTTATACCATTGTAATTGGAGCGCATTACGACCATTTAGGTTTAGGTCATGATAAAAATAGTTTAGACGCAAATCCTGAAAATAAAATACATAATGGCGCCGATGATAACGCTAGTGGCACAGCAGGGGTTATTGAGCTGGCAAACTATTTTAGTAAAAATAATACAATAGAGCCTTTTAATTTTTTATTTATTTGTTTTAGCGGCGAAGAGTTAGGTTTATTGGGCTCTAAAAAGTATTGCGAGAATCCGGATATTGACTTAACGAAGGTAAATTACATGATAAACATGGATATGATCGGGCGTTTGAACGATTCAACAAAGAAGCTTTTGATCTATGGCGTTGGTACTTCACCTAGTTGGGTGCCTTTAATTGATTCGCTTAAAACCGATTTTAGCATCAAAACAGATAGCAGTGGAATAGGGCCAAGCGATCAAACTTCGTTTTATTTAAAAGATATTCCGGTTTTGCATTTTTTTACCGGGCAACACGCAGATTATCACAAGCCAAGTGATGATATTGAAAAAATTAATTACAAAGGCGAGGTTGATGTTTTAGTTTACATTACTAAAATTATTGAGAGAACTTATCGTTATCCAAAACTTGGGTTTAGTAAAACAAGAAACCCCGACAATGGAAGAAAAGGTTTTAAAATAACCATGGGTGTTATGCCTGATTATACCTTTGATGGAGTTGGGATGCGAATTGACGGTGTGACAGATGGTAAGCCGGCGTTTAAAGCGGGTTTAATTAAAGGCGATGTTATTAAGAAGTTAGGTAATACCGAAATTAAAAATGTACAAGATTACATGAAAGCATTATCGGATTTTAAAAAGGGTGATACTACTACTGTTAATGTTCTGCGTAACGGTGAAATAAAAACATTTAGTGTAACTTTTTAAATTTCTATTCTTAGTAATTTATAAAAACTAACAGCTTAATTCACCCTTAATTGCTGGCCAACTTTTAAATAGTAGCGTTTACTTACTCCATTTAAAGTCATTAATTTTTGCGTAGAAATGCCGTATTGGGTGGCAATATAATTCCAACTTTCTCCTTTATGTACTTTGTGTAAATTGCTATTTGTAGGAAACGCCGCAAGCTTTTGTTTACTTGATCTAACAGTAATTGTGTGGTGATACAATTTGTGATCATTAAAAGAAATAATTGTTGCCGGATTTAATGCATGGCCTTTATAACGAATTTCTAAATGTAAATGAGAACCATGACTATGACCGGTGTTGCCTCCTAAACCAACAGTTTGGCCGCTTAATACAACATCTCCTGCTTTTACTTTTAGTTTAGATAAGTGCGCATACACAGTTTCTAATCCGTTCGGATGCATTAAAATAACCACATTGCCAAAACCTCCTTGTTTTTTGGCGAAACGCACTTTTCCATCAAATGCGGCACACACTTTATCGCCTTTATTAAGATCGATGTCAATGCCATTGTGCATACGTTTATCTCGCCAGCCGTAATTTGATGTTACTACCCCTTTAAACGGCGAAACGTAATAACTTAAAAGATCGTTTTCTAAAACCAGATTAAATGAATTAGGTAAACTATCGGTTGGTGTTAGGGGAAATAATAACTTCTCATCTTCTTCAGAATAGAAACTTAATTCATTTAAATTAAATTCCGAGATCTTAACCACATCGGTATTGTTACTGTTTAATAAACTGGTGTAATAATTTAGCAGATCTACTTCTTTTGTGGTTACATGATCTAGTTCTAAAACCGAATCTACTAAATGCGAGAGTTTTGCCCTGGTCATTACATTGTTAGATCTGAACTTAAGGATCTTAACTGAATCGCTTTTTGTGCTGTTTAGCAGCGATGCATAATAACTCATCAGATCTAGGTCCTTTGACGTAACGCTTTTTAATTCAAAAACAGAATCGATCAGTTTTGCTAATTCAATTTTACTGATGATCTTATAATGTTTTATTGAATCTGTTTTTTTAGACAAAGGTTCGTTATGCGAAAACACAGGTTTACACAAAGCAAAAAGAATGATTATGATAGCAGCCTTCAAAATAGGACTACTAAAATAACGGTTAAAAGCTAAAAAGCAAATTTTTTTAACGAATTAGTCGAGAAATAGAGGCGAAATTTAGGCTTTGAAAAGAGGGTAATAATTCCAATAACAGTCTACTAACGAATTCTATCAGCGCTTTTTAAAAGTTCAATATCTTTTTTTATGAAACGAGCTGCTAAAAAGGCTGCTAATACAGAAAAAGCACCAATTGCTACAACAAAATAATTTATTTTTACTTCAATTATAGCTTCTGTTATAACTACAAATGGACTAAGGAGCATCATGGCTATTAAAACTAACCAAATTACAATTAAAGAATAGCATAATTTTATTTGTAATTCTCTTTTTTTAAATGCAAACAGTGTTATTGTTGCCACTATCAACCCTAAAAAATTTAATATTACAGCAAACAAATGTGCAGATGTAGACTGAAAGTCTATTAATGGTGCTAAATAAACATTGGTAACTACCGTTTTTGTAAAAATGTTTTGGCACGGAACAAATAATAGGGATAGTCCTAAAAATATAATTTGAATTAAAAAGAGTGATTGTTTACGTTGTATCATAGCGCAAATTTACAAAGTTTTATAAGTTTAAAAAGTTTTAGTGATTAAATTTATTACCACTCTAACAGTTTTATTTGATATTTGCCAAGCTCCTCTTGAGTGGCTACTATAAATTGAGAGGAAGTAAGAGTTATTAATAATGGATCCTTAGATTTTACAACATCATCAACTTTATTTAGCTGGTATATTTTGTTTACAGGATTTAATGTTGTGTAATTTATGCTATTCTTTTTTAAGTCTGATCTTGTCAGCAACCAAATGGGATTATCGTCTGCAATTTTAAATTGTTTTTTTATTGGGAAATTTAAATTTTTATAAAATAGTGTTTCAAACTGAGATAAACTGTCTATGCACAACTTTCCATTCATATCCATTTTATCATTATTAAAATAATATTTTTCTATCATTAGGTTAGTTCCAAAAGTTGATTTTTCAAGGCTTAGCGTTTCTTCTTCAATAATAAGTGTAAATCGAACCGTATTGGCGTATAAATAACAGAGTGTGTTATCTGTGTTTTTAAAAATATCTGTTTCAAATATTATCGAGCCTTCTTTTGTTTTGTTGATAGAAGTTACTCTAAATATATAATTTGAAATTATTTTTTTTGAGGTGGTTTTTGGTTCGTTAACAGGCAATTTAAAATTCTGTTTTAAAAGCATTTCGCCGGCAGAATCTATTTCAATTAAATAAACAGATACAAAAGGGGCATTAGAAATAGCTAATTTATTTGCTTTTTGATCGAATTGAGTTGGTGTAAAATTCTGTCCTATTAACGACAACGTTTTTTTTGTTGAATCTAAATAGTAGCCGCCGTATTGGTAAGTGGCGGTTTCGCCTTTATCGTTTAGTTTTGTTCCTCTAATGAGTTTGCCGTTTTTAGCATTTATTTTTAAGACCCATTGTCCAAATTTTATGCCGCCAATTACGTTTACATATAAAAATACAGAATTTGAATCTGCATAAAAAATATGAGCAGAGTTAATGTTCTTTCTTTCAAATGGAAATTGCCACTTAAATTCATATTCAAAATTCTTTAATTCAGATTTTAATGAAAATTTATTCAGGTAAAATTGTTTTCCCGATGTGTCTGTTTGGTTTTTGATCGTATAAACATCTTTTTTGTAATAGAATAATTCATTCTCAAAGTTAGAAATGCTGTTAAGTCTTGCTATATCTACATTTTCTATGGTTGCAACTTGTTCAAATGATTTGTTAAATCGCAATATGGTAACTAGTTTTTTTTGTTTTTGTTGAATGTAAATGTTTAAAAAGTTATGCAATGTATCAGAATACAATTGTAAAAAATCTTCCGGTTGTATTTTTCCTAGATCAATTTTTAAACTATCGCGTGTTTTTAAATTAAGATCGAGTTTGTAAATTAAACAAAGTGCATTTTGTTTTTGTGCCTGTATGCCAAATGAGTAGAGTTGTTTGTTAAATAACTGCGAATTACCATTATAAAAATTAAACTGTTGTGTTTGCCCAAAAAACGTTGGCAACAAAAAACAGAACAGAATGGTATATTTTAAATTAGCTTTCAATTAATCCTTTTTCTTCGCGTTTATTATAGTCTAATATAAGTAAATAATACATGACTACACCAAAACCGTAAAGCAAAGAGGTTATTAAAAATATATTTACGAATTGAAATCCATGGGATAATAAAATTTTTACCATAAAACCACTTAGCACCCAACTCCCGCTCCAAATGGCAGCTGTGAGTGCGCTGGTTATTTCACGGTTGTTTTTACCAACGTAATTTAAAACGATTTCAGTGGTCATTGGGCCGGCCATATTCATTAATGGTTGACGTAATAAATAGCATACGGCTGCAATAATTACTGCCACAGAATATTGACTGTAAAATTGTGTAGTAGCCAACGCAACTAAGGATATTACCGCTAACGATTGTGTGGTAGGAATGGCCACTTTGTAACCTATTTTGCTTTTTATTTTAGGCACTAACATTGCACTATAAGCCACTAAAACAGCAGCAA
>JALHPG010000077.1 GCA_022842625.1 Bacteroidia bacterium
CTGAATATGGAAACGGGACTAATGCAAGCTTGAAGACTGGAATCTTACCAAACGTTTTAGTTCACCCGTTTCCTGTTCAGTTAATTTATTGTATTTTTATATGAATACAAACTAAAGGCAAAACGTTAACCGTTACACTTAAGGTTTGCGCTGAACTTGTTCCGCAAGCATTAATTGCAGAAACTGTAATATTACCACTTGCAGTAACTGTTGTTGCGCTGATTGAATTTGATGTGCTTGTACCTGACCAACCCGATGGTAAAGACAATGAATATGACATAAAAGTTTAACGCATAAATGATTAATTTATCTTTTCTCTTACTTTGTCAAAAGATAAATAACTTTTTAATTTTTTAAATATTTTGAGATAAAAGCAGATTTACTTCAGATAATTCAATCCTTTTTTCAGAATATAACTTACAAAACCGACAGCACTTTCCGTTTTTGTTTTTTTAAACATGTTTTTTTTATGTGCCTCAACGGTTTTGTTTCCGATACTTAATTTATCAGCTATTTGTTTGTTTGATTTGCCCTCAACAATTAATGGAATCATTTCGGATTCTCTTTTACTGAACTTAAGTTTTTGCTCAACTTCCATTTTCTGCTTACCCGTTTTATCTTTGCGTACAAATTTATTTTCATGAACTAGGCGAATCGTTTCAACTAATGTTTCAGTATCTGTGTTTTTTGTTAGATAGGCTTTTGCACCTTTTTCATAAAAGCAATCAATCAAAGTGTCTTCAGTATGAGTTGTTAAAAAAATAATTTTTAATTCAGGGTATAACTCTCTCACCTTCGTAAATGTTTCACTGCCATTCATATTTGGCATTTCAATATCTAGCAATATAAGATCTGGTTTTTTTATTGTTTTCAATAAATTTAATAATTGCATTCCATCTTCGGCTTCACCAACGATATTAATATTATTTTCATTTAGAGTGGAAATTAATAGTTCGCGAAACAGTTTATGGTCTTCTGCGAAGAGAATATTTATTTGGGACATGAGAAATTTGAATGATCTAATATAGTAAATTTTCTAATACAAACTAATTCGTTAACAATAATATAACGAAAAAACTAGGGTAAACCCTAGCAACTAAATCGGTATAACTTGTTGATGATTTTTAGGGTAAACCCTTATTGATATAAAAAAATGGTTGCGCTTACTTTGTTTTATTCGCATCCAACTATTTAAAGAAAGCTTAATAAACAACTAATACTATAAAATAAAATACTGCGTTTTTTCGTTAAAGATCTGCGTAATGTTTTTCACTTAATTATAAAATAATAAAATACTATTTATATGAATACAAGAAATTATAGGGTAAAAGGGATTATAGCATGTGTTTTCAATCCTAGCGGTGTTCCATCCATTAAATTAATAAGCGGCATTAATGTGGAAATCTGGGCAAAGGAACCACTCGAAGCTATTTTTTTAGGAAAATCTTTGACTGATAATACAGGTGCTTTTGTTACCGATTTTCAGGTTGAAAGTCCCGTAGAATTAATTGTAGACGGGAAAATTGAAAATGTTTTTATTAAAACTTTTTTGAATGGAATCTTGATCAATGAATCAGACCCAATCGTAGGTTTAATATTGCATGAGGGTTACACAGATATTGGCACCCGCGAAATTAACGTAACAGCCATTGAACAGCAGGTTTCCAATGAATTTGATGTTCCAAGAACAAATCCTTTTCCTATTTCAAACACTGTGTTATTTAAATTAAGATATGATTTAGGGCAATTAGTGCCAAATGATTTGAACGCTGTTTTTAGTATTTATAATGCTGAAGGAATTATCGAAGGAGAAACGACATTGCACCCGGAGAACGAAGGTTTTATTCAATTAAATACACCAATATTACCTTTAGTTGCAATTCATTCAGGCTCGGAGACGGTCATTAATTATTTTGTTGATGGTCCACTAGACAGACGTGATGAAGAAAATTATCTTGAAGTTTCTGATGGTGTTAACCCAAATATTTTTACTCTAATTTCGAATATTTTTGTTGAAGCTAATTTATTACAGATTAAAGATGGCGACGGAGTGTTTCATAAAATTCTCCCTTCCATTCCTGTTAGCTCAGATAAAACAGCAGTTTATATTAATAGAAAGGGAGAAGTATATGGCTACAAAGAATCGACTTCTGAATGGTTATCGATTGGCGCGCTTACATTTTCAAGATTTCAATTCCCGGAAAATCTAACAGTAGTTTCTGATGGTTTTTATTTGCCTTCTGGAACTAGTGGCACTGTTACAACAGGAACACTTGGATCAATGGGCACTCCGTTCCAAGAATTTTTTGGTATCGTTACAAATCCAGAGACATTTCAATTAAAAATTAGCTTATCTGTGTTTAATCCAGATAGTGGTGGTTTGCCTCCAGTATTTACTGGTGATTTTGTTGTTACTCCAGGCTCTCTCGATTTCATTCCTGTTTTGCTGGGTGGTAGTCCTCCTGTAGCTGCCGATCAATCTCCAACAATTACTGAAATTGAAACAATAAGCGGCATTACTTTTTCTTCTGTTTTTCGCGACTTTTTATTGACGAACAGTTTAACTACTGTTGATTTGATTCGAAAATCTGGACCAATTACTTATATAAATGGTTTTCCATCTTCCGGAGTTGGTACAATAGAATTAGATACTCTTCAAGCTCATGTCGATCTTTTTTCAATCAACAATGATATTAGCCAAAACCAGCACTTGCTGAGTAATAGTTATGGTAATCTTTTTGCAATAGCTAACACACCAAAAAATTTATTTTTAGATGATGTAGTAGATTCAAGTTTACCTCTTTTTAAGGCCGCGCAAATTCATGAAGTTTCTGTACAAAACCAAAAATTAGTCGGTAATCTTTTAGCTGGCACGTTAACAGATTTAAAATTGGCTGATCCAGCCACTCCTGCCGTACCAAATTCTAATTTTGTTTACACTTCTTTAGCAAATAACTTAAATACTTGTGGTTGCGACGACTGTAAATCAGGCATTAGTCCCTTTGCTTATTTAATGGACTTAATGAAATATGCTGCAGCGCATGTTCATCATAACGCTACACCCATTTATAATCCAGGAACTCCAGTAGATTATACGGCTTTTATTAACCTTTTACAAAGTAAATTTTTACAGCCTTTTGGAACGATGAATGTTGACTGTGAAACACTGCATACTGAATTTTGCAGAGTTAGATTAGTAACTGAAGTTTTAGAAAAGTGGTTGGATTTTAGAGTTTTAAATTCGCTGGTACCTCCAACTGTAATACAACTACAAGCGTTAACAAAAGAAAGAAAACAATATTTAGAATTAGTTTATCGTACTATTCTTACTCAATCAGGTAGCTCGTTAGAAGAATTGAGAGACGTTGTTATTACATCTCCATTGACTGAAAAAATAAAAGCAGCTCAAAAATTAGCTGATAAAATAGGCATACCGCTTTATGTGCCATCAACAACAGTTTTAACTGCTGATAGAATTTGGTTAACCGCTACCAATATTAATCCCGCGCAAGTATTAAATGCCGTAAATCTTGAAATGGTTTTTGGTTTTAGGGATACAAAACGTAATGTTTTAACGAATACTCCGGTATCATTAATTGAACAATGGCGTTCTCTTCAATTGCGCAACAAATGGAAAACTGAAGATTATAAATTCTCAAGTTATAGTCGCGAAAATGTTGTTCCAGCTTCTGACCCAACATTTAAAACCAATTGGAAACCAATCATCGATCCTGATATTATTGGTTGGATAGATTTTACATATTTAAATGATCCAGTTCTTTATCCAGGGTCAAATTTCTCCAAAGAACTTTGGGAAAATCGTAAAAAGGACACGGATGCATTTCTTACCTATTGTTTAACAAATAATGCAACTACAAGCAGAACTTCTGTAGACTTTGATAATCGAATTTTACGCGTTGTTGATCGTGACATTGTCACACATGTTATACAAGGAGATATCATCCAAATTGAACGGCCAGCAAATGTTTGGAATAATTTTAATGTTTTAAATAGAACACTAAACTTAACTAACACGGATGTAATTCTGAAAAAGACCAGTGCTACTCAAGTTCAACCGCCAATGCTTAAACCAATTGGGGCAAATCCAAAAATGCGTTACAAAAGGGTATTAAATGTAATTACTGGCACAACTACGGGTCCGGGCACATCAATTACTATTACTTGGCCATCACCGGTTTTAATGGATTACTTTGTTGGTGGATATGCAAAGCTTGAAAGCACAGCTGGCGCATCTCCATATGAAACCAGCCCTCCGGGTGTAACTCCACTTCTTATTTCCAATGTTAATATAATTAATTCACAACAAGTAACGCTTACATTTAGCAGCCCGGGCCCAGACGCTATTTTCTTAGGAGGAACCGTTAAATTTGTTTATGAAGTTGAAGTGCCTTTGTATACAAATGTTATTTTAGACCCTACCGCTATCACTGAGGATTTTTTTACTGTACCTCAATCTTACACGTTGCTTCCAACCGCACCAATTAGTTTAACTAACCCATTCCCTTACAAAGTTTTGGCTCCTGTTCCGGTTATTTGGCCAGGCATTATTACTGCAGGCACTAACTTTGGGCGACTAAAGCAAATGTATCAGTTTTTGGCTGCGGGGACACTAGTAAGCACCTTTACTGATATTATTACCAACAGTCTTAATACAACTGTTGCTGCATTTAATCAAATGATGTTATTAATGATTAAGTGTGAAAACTACTTAAATTCAATGTATACATTTGTTCAGCCAACTGAAACAGAATTGTATGAGTTGGCATCCATTTTTAGAACTTGCGCAAAAAATCCTTTACGTGACGTTTGGGTTAAGGAAGAAATAAGGCATTTAGATACGGGATCTAATCCGATAATATTGCAACTTTCAAGTCAGTTTTTTTGGAAATCAATCGCCGAACCTAATAAAGGGCCATGGGATCCTAGTCTGCAAACTATTCCCAAAACCGTTGGTAGCATTAATGCATTTCATAATGCAATCATCGATCCTGAGTTGTTATCCTTTAATGCAATCAATGTTAATCCCGAAGCAAAGCCTTACAGAGATTTATATGTTGCCAGAAAATTACTTTTAGAAACGAAGTTTAATTTTTACAAAGGATTACTTCAAGCTCCTGTTTTTGATGTAAATGCGTTCACGAAAATATTGAATGAGGTAAATACTGGTTCTATAGGTACTGCATTCAATATTTTACCATATGGCAATCTAGCCGCTTTACAAAGTGATGTTGAAAGCACAGATTTGTTTAAGCAAAAAGCTGCTTCGGATGTATTGTGGGCTTCATTCAGATTAACACGCGAAGATTTTTTGGAGATTACTCCAATAAAAACAGTTTACGAAACAAACAATCCTTTACAACTGCCTACCAATGCACAATTAGATAAAGCTGCAAAAAATCTTGTGTCGGCCTTTAAACGCAATCGTTTTTACAACTCGTTTGTTTCGCCTGCATTTACGGGTTGGATTAAAGAAGAAATTAATGGCACTTATACATCACCTTCACTGCCTGTTTTATATTATAATGTTATCAAAATGAATCTGGCTCCTGGCCGAACAGATGTATTAAATCGTACGGAGTGGCAAGAAACGTTGGCGGCGTGGAACCGTCAACCATGGGTACAACCGGATATAGTACCACCGGAAAATGTAAAGAATTTTGTTATCTCTAATCCTGTTTATACTTTATGGAGTACACGAAAAACAGCTCTTATAAATGACTATGCTACGTTGGCTTTGGTTTTCAATTCTACATTAAATGCAGGGCCATTATTTACGAATTTAAAAAATCAACTTAATTCAATAGTAGCAAGGGTTTCAAATTTTGCTGTTTTACCTTTAGATTATTTGGTATATTTTACCGAAATAAAAGATAAAGAAACCAATGGTGAAGACATTCGACCATTTATTACACAGCTTGGTTTAACCGTTACTGAGTACCGTTTTTTAGAACGAGTTTACAAAGTATTAGAAAGCGAAAGTTTACTTGCTCCTGGCGCACCTTCTTCATTAATAGACTCCGAGTATGTGGATGTAATTGATATCTTAATTAATATTCGTTCTACCAATTTACCGTTTACAAAAGTTTTAGCAGAATACACTGGTAATATTATTTTAGATCAGGATTATTTTCAAATCTATAAACCGGCATTTAATAATTTCCCATTAAGTGATTTGCCAACCTATAATAAATGGCGCTCACCTTACAGCGCGCGTAAAGAATGGTTAAATACTTTGCAAACGCGAATTGATACAGAGCAAGGTGTAAAAGATAGATGGAGAGAAGTGTTAAAAGAAACAGAAGATCGTAATATGCCTTTAATGCGCGATGCTTTAATACGTGCGCTGGTAAATAATTGCGAATCGTTTCAAGATGCTTGTGAGCGTTTGGCAAAAACTTTTTTTATAGAAACTAAAGATAATTGCTGTGTAAAACACACCCGTGTTTCATTTGCAATAGAAACGGTGCAGGGCTTGGTGTACGCTTTAGAAACAGGTATTTACGACGACTTTGTAAATAATTTTAGTTTAACAGCACCACAGTTTAAACAAGAGTGGCAATGGATAGGCTCTTACGCTACATGGCGCTCTGCAATGTTTGTATTTTTGTATCCTGAGAATTTATTGTACCCAACATTAAAAAGAAAACAGAGTCCTGCGTTTATTCAATTAGCAGAAAAAACACGAAACGCAAATCGTTTTAGCCCCGTGGATTCTTGCGATGCAGCTAAGGAATTTGATTCATATCTAAAAGATATTCAAAACCTAGAAATTATTTGTACAACAACTACACACGCTGTAATTTCGAAAGAAAATAACAATAAATGTTGTGATGCATCTGATACTCAAAGGCAGTATTTTCCTTTTTTTATTGGACAAAGTAAAATATCAGGAAAGGCATACTGGTCCTATAAAAAAGATTTTTGGGTAGATCCAAAATCTACTCACAGTTTTTGGGAAGAAATTCCATTAAGAATTAATGCAAAAGTTTTAGGTTGTTTGGCTTTAGCAGATAGAGCTGTTGAAGACTGGGGTAATGAAAAGAATTTAGCCCTTTGGTTATTTTATTCGTATTACGAAAAAGGGCTTTTAAAAATGGCATACTTAAAAAAAGACTTAACTAACGCTGTAAGTTCCTGGACAGAAGGTGATGAAGTTGAATTGCCAATACTTGTATCGGGCGGCAATAATTATAACGCTGAGGATATAATTATTTGTCAAAATGGTACCGATTGGAATTTACCAACTTTTTTAATTAGGTATTATGGTTGGAATTATTATGGTTATAATTATAACAAAGCAACGAATGAATTGAATATTTTAAAGTATTCAAATAATTTACCAATTATATACCCACCAATTTCATATGGTGGAGGGTTTGTTTCTGCGATAAAAATGATATTAACATCTACAGCTGGAATAACACAATATGATTGTGTTATTCTCGCAAACAAATCATCAATTATAGTATCTGCACCAAATATAATCCCTACAAATGAATATGAATCATTGTATTATGCGAATAATAGCTACGAAATTTTTGCTGCCTTTGAGTGTAAACAAGAGCCGAATTGCATAATTGTACTTTACAAGGACGCGAGCGGCATTAAATATGCTGAAAAAATTAAAATAACTTTTTCCGGAGGTGCTTTTACTGTTACACCTAGTGGAACAAATATTATTCCTTTTCTTATACCAGTTGATGTTCAGAAAATATATCCAGCACATACTCAGGTACTTTATTACAATTATTTTGCCATTAAAATTAAATATAATGTTATCCCTTTAAGTTGCATTATTACGGCTCCTCCGGGAGTCGCTCAACCACTCACTTCGAGCGATCCTTTTTTGCTTATTCCAAAACAAAATGTTATTGTAAATATAGATTCTGCCGATTGTGTCAGTAATATGGATATTCGACTTAATAACATTAAGAATTTATTAATTGCAAATTTTGACACAACACCAAGCAGCAGTTCTACTGTTGGTGCAGCTTGGACAGACTCTATTCGGGATTTATTATATGAAGCGTATTACTTTGTGCCAATGTTGTTAGCTTTAGATCAGCAAAGACGTGGACAATTTGATGCAGCTCTTTCGTGGTACCGCTCGGTCTATGATTACACAAATCCGGTATTAACCAAACGCAAAATATTTTATGGCTTGGTCTTAGAAGAAACTATTACTAACTCATTTGTACAGGCTGCCGATTGGTTGTTAGACCCTTTAAATCCGCATTTAATTGCACAAACCCGTGCACGCGCTTACTCTAAATATACGTTGATGAACATCATCCAGTGTATGAACGCGCTTGCTGACAGAGAGTTTACCATGGATACAATTGAAACCGTTCCTATTGCCCGCAAATGGTATACCACTGCTCTTGAACTATTAAAGGTAAAAGATCTTGAAATAAAAAGTAATCTCTGTAATGAGGCAAGCAATGCTTGTTTAGATGTGAATACTGACATGCTTTCTGAAAGAACTTGGAGCAATCAATTCGATCAAGTAAAAAATGATTTAAACGCAATTGGGAATGCAACTATTATAGAAAGTTTAACAGGTCCAATTTCAGCGCTCATAAATTCCGGTACTGAAGCTACCTTTGCTGCAAAATTTGCACAAATATTCGAAATGATATCGTCGGCCACCCCGCCTCCTTCCGCCGCTGAAAACGTTATAACTGTGGTAAGTGGTTTTGATAAACGCATAAACGATGCTTACCGTTACGTTTCGGCGTTTAATAAGACTGATAATTTTAATGCAGAGGTATCAAAAATGTACAGTTCTGCTATTTCATCAATATCCGGCTTACAAATCGAAAATATTAGTACACCAGAGGCGGCTACTAAATTAACCTGGCTAATGGAGCCAGTGCCATCTAATACAACTAACTACCAATTTAAGTTTGCAAACTCTGCTGGTGTACAATTTTTATCTGGAGATTTAGCTTATGATCCTATCACACCAAACAACGTGACCTTTAGTGCAAATCTTGATTTTGCAAATGCACCTGCAATAATTGGTTGGCAACAAACTGGTTTTCCTGTAAATTATACGCCTTTATTAGACTATAAATTTTGCACTCCTCAAAACCCCATTTATTATGCTCTAGGCTTGAAAAGTAATTTGGAACTGTACAAAATATTTAATTGCCGTAACATAGCAGGTATGGTGCGGGAGTTAAGTGTGTTTTCTGCTGCAACTGATAGCGTAAGTGGTATTCCGGTTATAGGTGCCGGCGGTAATTTATCAACACCGGGTTTAAATAACTATACCCCATCTCAATACCGTTTTAAAGTTTTAATTGAACGTGCTAAGCAGATTGCACAGCAGGCGCAGCAAATGGAGAGTTTATTTTTAGCAGCACTCGAAAAAGAAGATGCCGAAAATTACAGCCAATTAAGAGCCAAGCAAGATCTAGAGACCGCTAAAGCAACTATTAAACTACAAGACTTAAGAATTAATCAGGCAAACGATGAACGTGGTATTGCTGATCTGCAATTAAATAAAGTAACCTTTAGCCAAAGCTATTTTAATGATCTTTTAGCTCAGGGCCAAAATGAGTTTGAATTACAAGGCCTTGCGTTATTAGAACAAAGCATAAATTTTTTACAAGGAGCTATTGTTGCACAAGGTGTTGCTGCAGGTTTTTATATTGCATCTGGTTTTCTATCACTTACGACAGAAAATCTGACGGGTCGTCAGGGTACTGCGTTTGGATCTTTTGGTTCTGCAGCAAGCGCTATTGGAGGAGCACTATCTACCCAAGCTTCAATTTTATCCACTCAAGCATCTATCGCAGCGCAAATGGCAAGTTTCCAGCGTCGAGCGCAAGAATGGGCATTCCAAAGTCAATTAGCCGGCTTTGATATTAGCATTGCCAATCAACAAATAAAAATTGCAGATGATAATGTGCGCATTGTAACACAAGAAAGAGAAGTGGCAGTTTTAAATTCGGATCATGCACAGGTAGCATTAGATTTTATTAAAAATAAATTTACCAATGCAGAGTTGTATAACTTTATGGGCACTGTTTTAGAACGTTCTTATAGTTATATGCTCAACCTTTCTACTGCCATTGCCAGAACTGCTGAGAGTCAGTTGTATTTTGAACGACAAGATCAATCCGGGCCGTTTATATTGGACGACTATTGGGAAACCCCGTCTTCAGGCTTCACATCCGGTTCGGCTGGCAGCGCAGTTGATCGCAGAGGCTTAACAGGTAGCGCACGTTTAACGGTAGATATTACGCGTTTAGATCAGTATGCCTTTGATACAGCAAAACGCAAATTGCAAATGACAAAAGTAATTTCACTGGCTCAAAATTTCCCTTCAGAGTTTCAACAATTTAAACAAACGGGTGTCTTTAATTTCGAATTAACTAATAAACAATTTGATTACGATTTCCCTGGTCACTATTTGCGTTTAATTAATAGTGTAAGAACAACGGTTGTTGGCTTGTTGCCGGTTTACGATCAAATTAAAGCTACGTTAACAGCAGGCTCTACTTCGTATACGGTTATTGGCGGTACTGTTTTTCAAAAAATTCCAATTAAACGTTTAGAGTTAGATTCAGTTGCACTTACAGGAGCAAACAATGCTACAGGTTTGTTTGAATTACAACCTACGCAAGGCGAATTGTTAAATCCTTTCGAAGGAATGGGTATTGAATCGCGTTGGGAATTTAAAATGCCTCAATTTAGTAATCGTATTGATTATACAAATATTGCGGATATATTAATTACTGTTGATTATACAGCGTTTGATAGTTTTCAATATCGCACACAGGTGTTACAAGATTTGGATAATAGTCTATCGTTCAATCGCGGCTTCTCGTTTAAAAATAATTTCCCTGACCAATGGTACGAGTTGGGTGAAGTGATAACAGGCTCACCAACTTTTGCTGTCACAATTTCTTTAAAACGCGAGTTCTTCCCTCAAGGGATAATTGATCTACAATTAAATGCGGCAAGTGACGTTGTTTTGTTTTTTGCGCGTAAGGATGGTTATGAAGATGAGATCGAAGGCATTGATTTTACTTTAGCCGGAGGTACTGTTGCTGAAAGGGATACCGTTAACGGTGTTTTATCGAGCAGTATTATGACCCAAGACAAGAGCCCGGTAATGGATTTAACACTAACGTTTGAGAACAATGATACTAACCGTGAATTATTTACTCAAGGCAATGTAACAGATATTTTATTATTAGTTAGCTGCAAAGCCGAATTAAAAAATTATCCGTTGTAGTCAAAAATTAAATATTCACTTCGAGTAGCTAATGTTGAGAAGCGTATTGATAGGAAAAATAAAGAGACAGGTTTTTATACTCGACATGACAAAATGTAATTAGAAGAAAACCCTCTGTGCCTCTGGTACTCTGTGGTAAAAAGATATAGTATGGCAAATACAAAAGGTACTTCAGTCATTAACAACCCTACCGGCGGAGGCGCACAAAGTGGTTTGGGAGAAAAATTCTCTCCCGATCTCTTTACCGGAACCGGCAATTTTTCTGTGCCCATTGCCGTGCCTCCCGGAAGAAATGGTTTTCAGCCAGAACTCTCTTTAGGTTACAGTTCGGGCAACGGCAACGGCATATTTGGTATGGGATGGGCCATTGGCATACCCGGTGTTATGCGCAAAACATCTAAAGGCATTCCTGTTTACGAAGATAAAAGTGATATTTTTATTTTATCAGGGGCCGAAGATCTGGTGCCCGTTAAAATTGAAAACGAAATTTTGCCGGGTAACATTGGATGGGAACGTACGTATTACCGTCCGCGTACTGAAGGTTTATTTGCACGGATCATTCGCCATAAAAAAACCAATGGCGAACATTATTGGGAAGTAAGAAGCAAAGATGGTTTAATTAGTTGGTACGGCACACCCGGAGCAGTAAGTGCGGATACCGCCGTAATTGCTAACCCCGAAAACCGTGATGCTATTTTTGCTTGGCACTTAACCAAAACGGAAGATGTTTTTGGAAACGAAATTCTATATTTCTACGACCGCGATTTAGTTACGCCTCAACTCGCTGGCAACTCTCCACACATTTACGATCAAGTATATTTATCATCTATTAAATATGCTAAATATTCTCTTGGCCCCTCAGTGACAAGATATATGTGCGAGGTTAACTTTATTTATGAAGATAGACCCGATCCTTTTTCTGCCTACAAACAAGGGTTTGAATGCCGAACCACTAAACGTTGTTCTAAAATTGAAACCTATACCAATGCAGCAGCTTTAATAAAAACAAAAACCTATCATTTTAAGTATCAAAACCCTTTACCGTACAACGGTGCTTCTATGCTTGAGGCAGTTCAAGTAGAAGGTCATAACGGTTCGCTCTCTGAACAAATGCCCCCCTTAGAGTTTACCTACTCTTCTTTTGATCCTATAAAACCAGATTTGAAGGAAATAAGCGGCCCTTTGCCCATAAATTCATTGGCAGAGCCCGGTTTTGAATTGGTAGATATTAAAGGAAATGGTTTGCCGGATCTACTACAGTTAAATGGCGTTTCGCGTTATTGGACAAATAAAGGCAATGGAAAATTTAGCCCACCTAAAGATTTAAATATTGCACCGAGTTTTCCTTTAGTGCCATCTTCTAAAGCAGAGGGCGCTGGTATACCCGGCATTGCATTTATGGATGCCAACGGGGATGGCCGTACCGATCTACTGGTATTAAATGGAGTCACTTCCGGATATTTTCCGGGGGCATTTTTAAAAGTATGGGATGCTAACGGCTTCCGACCTTACACACAAACACCTTCGTTTAATTTAAACGATCCTGAAGTTCAGTTGATGGATCTGGATGGGGACGGTATTACGGATGTTCTGCGCAATGGCGCTAAATTTGAATGTTTTTATAACGACCCTGTTAAAGGCTTTGATAAAGTACGCACTGCCATTAAAACCTTTGCCGATTTTTCTTTTTCTGACCCACGCATTCGTTTTGCAGATATGACGGGCGATGGTTTACAGGATATTGTGCTTATTAGTTCCGGTCGTGTGCAATACTGGCCAAATATGGGCTATGGCCGTTTTGGTAAAAAAGTGAACATGAGTAATGCACCTGTTTTTCCGGAACAATACGACCCAAAACAAATTTTGTTGGGCGATCTGGACGGCGATGGACAAACAGATATTGCGTTTATTGAAAATAACAAGATCACATTATATGTTAACCAAAGTGGTAATGGTTTTTCTGCGCCAATAAAAATTACAAATACGCCTCGCATATATAATTTAAATGCCATTCGTATTTGTGATATGATGGGCACTGGCCAGGCTGGAATTTTGTGGAGCTTTGGACCGGATGCCGGCACACCCGGTAAATTATTTTTTCTCGATCTAACAAAAGGAAATAAGCCTTATGTATTAGAGCAAATGAATAACAACATGGGTAGCCTAACACGAGTTGCTTATGGCTCATCTATTTATCATTATTTGCGGGATGAAGTAAATCCCATCACACGCTGGCAAACACAATTGCCATTTCCGGTGCAAGTAGTAAATAAAGTAGAGGTTTATGATTTTCTATCCGGTGGTAAATTAGTTACCGAATACAATTATCATAACGGTTACTGGGATGGCGTTGAACGAGAGTTTAGAGGCTTTGCCCATGTGGATAGTAAAGACACTGAAACATTTGAGAAATTTAATCTGCCTGTCTCGCTGAGCGGAGGCGAAGCGCCAATTTATACCCCTGCAAACACGCCAGCAATAAATTATAATCAGGCTGCCGTTTCCTCTCAACATTATACACCGCCTGTTTTTACAAAAAGTTGGTTTTATGTTGGGCCAGTGGGCGATGGTTTTAGTCGATGGAAAGAACCCAATTTTAGTAATGAGTATTGGAGCGGCGATACTAATATTTTTCAACGTTCGCTAGATACCGTTACACTTCTTAATGCTTTACCACGCAGGGCACGTCGAGATGCTTTAAGAACATTAAGAGGTACTTTATTACGTTCGGAATTATATGCTTTAGATGGTAGTACTTTACAAAGCAGACCTTATACCGTTACAGAATCCTTAATGAGTCTGCGAATGGAATTTAACCCTTCGTTATTACCAAATCCATTATTGAACGATAAAAACGCTTATTGGAGTGGCGGAGGATATATTTTCTTTCCATTTAATACAGCGCAACGTACGACACAATACGAGCGTGGTACCGACCCAATGCACAATGTCAGTTTTACAAAAAGCTATGATGCATACGGACAAGCGCAAGGGCAACTAAGTATTGCTGTACCTAGATTTGCAGACCCTATCAACGGAGGCCCCGGCGATTATTTAGCAACCTATAGCATAGCCGATTTTATTTATAAAGATGTTGGTGTAGGGCAATACATGGTTAACCGCAACAAACGTACCATTGCTTATGACGCTTCGCAGTCTGCCGTTGGTAAATCGGTTTTTGTTTTAAGAGATGCCGTTTTTAATAGCGTAGTTGGTTTACCTGTTATCAATTGTACCATTTGTTTTTATGACGGCGCTGCTTTTGTAGGCTTACCTTATGGACAAATAGGTAATTTTGGTGCTCAGGTAAGGTGCGAAACGCTAGTAATTACTGATGCCGTAATTACAGATGCTTATGGCGGCGCTACACCACAATGTTTTGTTACCACGCCAAACTGGATAACCGGTTACCCCGCTGCTTTTGCCGGATTATTGCAAAATGGGGATACCCGTTTAGGCTATAAAGACCGGCGTATTGGTTTTCCCGATTACATTGCGGGATGGTATGCAGAAAGTGCAAGAACGAAATACGATTTTCAAATAGGGCCGGGTGTTGGTTTGGTATTAGAGAGTAAAGATGTATTTGAAAATTTAAGTACTATTACTTATGATGTATACAATATATTACCGGTTAACAGCAAACAATGGATAAATGGCATTGAGTATATAGAAACTCTTGCTGATTACGATTACCGGGTAATGCAACCTTATAGAGTTACAGATGTTAACCTAAACATAAGTGAGTTTGATTTTTCGCCGTTAGGCCTATTAGTGGCTACTGCCGTTGTAGGTAAAGGTACACAAGGCGATTACAAAAGTGCCAGTGGCAGCTTTTACCAGCGCTTTGCACCAAGCACAATAATGGAGTACGATTTTTTTGCGTTTAAAAATAATGGTGATCCTGTGTTTGTAAAAACCATTAGTCGCGAATTACATTATCAGCAAAGTGCAATAAGTCCAACTATTATTAAAGTAGAGTATAGCGATGGTTTTGGCCGTTTACTGCAAACAAGGGTGCAGGCAGAGGATGTGGTATTTGGCCCTTCGGCAGGATCAGGAATCGTTTTTGGAAGCTCTGGTTTACCAAGCGATCAAACACAAAATGCAGATGCTATAGGAAAAGAAAGGCTAAGTACCGACCCATTAAACGTTGTAGTGAGTGGATGGAAAATTTATAACAACAAAGGTAAAGTGGTTGAACAATACGAACCGTTTTTTGATAAAGGATTTGATTTTGTTTTGCCCGATAATTTAGGTGTGAAAGCAAAATTATTTTACGACCCCCTGGGTAGAGTAGTAAAAACAATTAACCCCGATAACAGCGAACAATGGGTCATCTACGGTGTTCCAAATAATCTTGCAGCGCCCGCAGACCCTGTCACCCTGAGCGGAGTCGAAGGGTACTTCCAGACCCCTTGGATAAACTTCGCCTACGACTCTAATGATTTGGCGCCAATTACCAACCCAACGGGTAGCAATGTACCGGCAACACATTTTTACACGCCCAAAAGCAGTGAGGTAGACGCGTTGGGCAGAACCATAAAAACAACGGAGTACTTTGATAACAGCAATTACAACAATACCATTGTAATGACTTATTTTTACGATATACGTGGTAATTTAATTTTAGTAAAAGACCCTTATAACCGAAATGTTTTTGAACACGTTTATGATTTAAGAACCCCACAAAAAGACCAACCACTACCACCTTTAAAAACCATACATATTGATAAAGGTACCAGCCGTATTTTATTTGACGCTACGGCAAAACCAATTGAAAGCAGCGATGCCAAAGGTGCCATTGCATTAAGTAGTTATGATAAATTACAACGCCCCACAAACAGTTGGGCAAAAAATAAAACGGGCGATGCTACTACACTGCGCAACCTAATGCAATATGGTGATAGTGCAGGCCTGGTAAACCCACAAAACAATAATTTAAAAGGTAGGCCTTATAAAAATTATGATGAAGCAGGTTTAGTGCAATTACCGGCTTACGATTTTAAAGGCAATGTGTTAACCAAAAACCGACAGGTAATAAGCAGTGTTACCCTCAAAGCTAATTTAAACACCTACACAACGTTTATAGTAGATTGGACAGGCTTGCCCGCCATTTTAGATGCCTTTGTGTTTGTAAGCGATATGGCATATGATGCGCTTAACCGCATAACTAAATTTACTTTGCCGCAAGATGTTAGCAGTAATAGAAAAGAAATAGTACCAACGTATAATCGAGCCGGCGCTTTAGAAAAAGTAAGTTACGACGGCACCACCTATGTTGAAAATATAGCTTACAATGCCAAGGGGCAACGTTTATTAATTGCCTTTGGGAATGGTGTAATGACGCGTTATGTTTACAACGCATTAACCTTTAGGTTGCAGCGATATAAAAGCGAAAGATATTTAAAAACACAAGTTGGCGCTACCATTACTTATGCTTACCAAAGCGGCACGAATAAGCAAGACGACGGTTTTAATTATGACCTAGTTGGCAATATTTTAAAAACACTAACCCGTGTAACCGATTGCGGCATAACAGGCAGTGGCTTAGGGAGCGATGCGCTGGATAGAAATTTTACGTACGACCCAATTTATAGATTGCTTAAAGCAGACGGCAGAGAAAGTAATACCCAAAGTGGAAACAACTATTTGTACGATGATGCGCCGGCACCGGGCACGCCCAGTGCCAATAATGTTAGAGCCTATAACCGAACTTATGTTTACGATAAATTAGGCAATGTGCAAAGCGTTATACAAGGCGGCACAAATGGTTTTACAAGAAATTTTGTTTACAATACGGGCGTAAATACTTTACAGAAAGTAGAAACCGCTACCCCAACTTTAATAGAAGCCTTTACATACGATGCCAACGGTAACCAACTTACTGCAGGTACTACCCGCAAGTATAGTTGGAACCATGCCGACCAATTAATTTGTTACAAAAACCAGGT